>JBBQXO010000052.1:0-26928 GCA_038209595.1 Chitinophagales bacterium | reverse complement strand
AAAGCCTACTGAAAGACCTATTCAATCAGGGTGCCTCCTTTTAGTGTTTCAATCAGCCCTCCCTTAAGCGTGGTACAAAGTGGCTTATTTTTTTAATAGGATATAATAAAATATCTGTGATCTATTTGAGATTGATACCATGCAGGGGTATTGTTGTTACAGCCTTCTGCAGTAATCCTGCAAGATTGCATTTTCAGTAAGCGCCTATGGCATAGACAGCGCCTTCTTTTTTAGGGTGCCGGAAAAGCTTAAGGTTACCTAATCATAACAGAATGGAAAGAATTATGACCGTTTAAATGACTCAGGTTGATGTGGAAGCAGGCATTTGCAAAACCGGGATTAAGCAACATTCCAATTAATTGACAATCTGCCTCGGCTTCACTTATTAAGCACAAGGCTATTTCTGAAACATGAGTAATCTTTACCTCATTGGCTGCCCGGCATGGCAATCCATCGTAAATGCTGCTGCTTTTCCACTTTTGATATATGCCAACCACACTGCTGTTGGCCATCGTTTTTCGGCGCAACTGTTCAAGAATTATCTTCTGTTCTTCATTATTATTGGGAAATGAGGGAAAGAAGAAACGATTTTACCAACCCTATCTTATTTTTTGCTTTTGCCAATACTATCAACAATTTATTACTTAGTCGGATGCATTTTTGAAATATCGAATCCTTTAAATACTCCATAAAAAGAAAGCCATTGAAGAAACAATGGCTCTGATGGCTTTTATCTAAAAGCCTGTTTTAAGTATTTACAACGAGGTTTGTGTAGTAGAATTAACGTCCACGGTACTTGTAAGCAGGTTGGTTGGCGGGGCAACCGATTTCACGGTAGCTAGTACAAGAAACAAGAGAGAAGATAAAACCAGCGGCGATTGCGATCATCAGAAACTTTTTCATAAAAATAATTTTTTTGGAGGTGATTAGTTATGCTATGATATATTCAATCCTTGTGCCAAAATAATAAATATTTGATAATCAAAGGGTTATATATTTTTGGAAAACCAAGAATTCCCATTTTGGAACAATAATATGATTCCTATCCCTTTTGTGGAGTTTCACATAGCTGCATATATTACCCGTCTGTAAGAAAGCTATAGTCCAAACACAGGCAACCGGGCTATTTTTTTAAAGATTGCCCCGTTGGAAGCCATTATTTTTGCAGCTATGTTTTAATGGTATTGTATTAAGGAGGTCGTAAATTATAGCCTTCAGCTGATTTCTTTCATTAAAAAGCGGAGGAGTCCTGAACTAGAGTTAGTAGATATCTTTGATGCAATGCGCTTAAAACAACAGTAGTAAACATTTTTATGATAGACAAACTAGAGGCCATAAAAGGTCGATTTGAGCAGGTAGGCGTTGCACTAACCAACCCGGAGATTGTAAGCAATGCCAAAGAGTATAGTAGACTGAGCAAAGAGTATAAGCAATTGGAAAAAATTGTACAACCATTTGAGCAATATAAAAAAGTATTGGCGGATGTGGAATTTAGCCGGGAACTACTAGCGGGTAATGATGCGGAAATGCGTGAACTCGCCAAATCATCCTTACCCGAGTACGTGGAGGAAATGGAAAAGCTCGAAGCCACTTTACGTAAAATGCTGATTCCCAAGGATCCGCAGGATGATAAAAATGCCGTTTTGGAAATAAGGGCGGGTACAGGTGGCGATGAAGCGAGCTTGTTTGCCGGTGATTTGCTCGATATGTACCTGCGCTATTGTGGTAAAAAGGGTTGGAAAACCAGCATTATCAGCGAAAGTGAGGGTACCGTTGGCGGCTATAAGGAAGTAGTGGTGGAAGTAGTGGGTGAAGATGTGTATGGAACTTTGAAATTTGAAAGCGGCGTGCATCGTGTGCAGCGGGTACCAAGTACCGAAACCCAGGGACGGGTGCATACCTCGGCTGCTACCGTTGCGGTAATGCCCGAAGCAGAAGAGGTGGATTTTGAACTGAATCCTGCTGATGTAAAAATGGAGACTGCCCGAAGCGGTGGGGCCGGTGGTCAAAACGTAAACAAAGTTGAAACCAAAGTTTTGCTCACCCATTTACCCACAGGTGTGGTGGTGGTTTGCCAGACCGAACGTTCTCAGTTGGGCAACCGGGAAAAGGCCATGATGATGCTTCGCACCAAACTTTATGAGGAGGAAGTGCGCAAACACGAAGAGGCCATTTCACGACAACGCAAGACGCTTGTAAGCACCGGAGACCGGAGTGCCAAGATCAGAACCTATAATTTTCCGCAAGGCCGGGTTACCGACCACCGTATTAACCTGACCGTTTATAACCTCGATGCGGTAATTGCCGGGGAAATAGAAGATTTTATTGATCAGCTACAAATGGCAGAAAATGCCGAAAAAATGGCCAATATGCATTAAATCCATTCATTTTATTTTGATTGATACTTATTTGTTGGTTTTAAATGGATAAACCAGTACTTTTCCTCCCTAAAAAATTACGATATGCTAGATCAGTTGCTTTCCATGGTCAGGGACATTGGCAAAGAACAGGTAGAAGACAATACCTTAATTCCCAACGATCAAAATGAAACAGTGATGGCTACGGCCTCTGAATCTATTTTGGGAACATTGCAAAATGCGATCTCTTCGGGACGTGGACAGGAAGTGCTTGATATGTTTCAATCCAACAGTTCGGCACAAATTATGTCGAGCCCGGTAGCTCAGGATATGCAAAGCGGTTTTGTAAATGATGCCCAACAAAAACTGGGTTTAAGTAAAAATGTGGTGGCAGGCTTGGCTTCCACCCTCATTCCAATTATCATTAGCAAGTTGGTAAAGCGGACCAACAGTCCTGCAGAACAGGATAATGCATTTAATCTCGAAAGCCTTGTTGGCGGACTGATTGGCGGCGGTAATGGCGGTAATGGCGGTGGAGGCGGTTTGGATATCGGATCGCTGATTAGTCAGTTTACCGGCGGCAATCAGAAAGGTGGGGGCGGTGGCCTTACGGATATCATATCACAGTTTACCGGTGGGGGAAAGTCTTCTGCCGGTGGAGGCGATATGATTGGCAAGTTAGTGAAGGGTTTTTTCGGTAAATAGCATATTGCCCGATTTTGTTAAGAAAAATGCAGGATCTTTCTTTTTGTTGTTAAATCACCGTTAAGCAATGTTCTCAATTAAATTAAACAAAAAAAACAGCGGATATTTGTAATTGTACAATAAAACAATACTTTTTATAGTTCTTATTTTCGATTACAAATTATTTAACATGATGGTTATATACTTTTTTTAAATAAAATCGTCTTATATTTACTAAACAATATTATTTCAACTTTTTCTCATAAGCAGTTAGTTTTGGTTTCGGCCCTTGTTTCCACAAGGGCCTTCTTTTTGCCCGTACCTTTCAATCAATTTTGCTTTTTTGTTCCTCACATTTTTTGGCATAGGTTTGTTGTCTTTTATTTCCAATTCTAAAATTTCAGCCTTTTGCAAACAACACTTTGTATTGATTTTGGGAATACGCTTCAAAAGGCAGCTTTTTTTCGGGGCAATCAATTGTCAGAAGTCTTGCCTTTTTCGGATGATTTGCCTGGATCTTTGCTGCAAATGCTCGATCGTTTACAGCCAGATCGCGCCATTCTATCTTCCGTTATTGATCATCCAATGGGGATTCCGGCTCTTTTGGGCGCAAGAACCGCCTTTCATTTATTGGAGGCAGGGGTAAGTAAACTGAGTTTTTCCACTCCCGTTGGAAAGCCCTCAACCATCGGAGCAGACCGTTTGGCGCTTTGTGCGGCGGCAGTGATGATGCATCCGAACCAGAATAACCTCATTATTGGACTAGGTACAGCGGTTACTTACAATTTCATGAACGTTCACAATGAATTTTTGGGAGGTGGGATTAGCCCGGGGATGTATATGAGGATGAAAGCTTTAAACAATTACACCGCTAAATTGCCTGTAGTGGCACCCGATTGGAACGTTCCGTTGGTGGGTTACGATACAAAAACAAATATTCAAAGCGGGGTAGTACTTGGAATGGCCTACGAGATAGAAGGTTTTATAGCGGCTTATCGCCAAAAATACAGGGCATTTAACGTGCTTTTAACCGGTGGTGATAGTGTGCATTTGGCGCCACACCTGAAATCCCTGATATTTGCCGACCGCGATTTATTATTTAAAGGACTTTATGCGATCTGTGATCTTAATGTATAGCCCCACGAGGGCCTTGTTTTTTTCAGGCCTGCTCTTTCTTTCCCTGACGGGGATATCGCAGGTGAACTCTCCTTTCAGCAGGTTTGGCATTGGGGACCTCTACAATAGCCGCAATGTAAGCTCAAAAGCCATGGGTGGCATTGCTACTGCTTACACCGATCAGCAATCCATAAATTTTATTAATCCGGCTGCTTACAGCAAAATTGGGTTTGTGACTTTTGATGTTGGGATAGAAACAGAAGTGAGAACACTCACCAATGCTGATGAGTCGGAAAGTTTTCAATCGGCTAATATGATTTTTAATTATGCCACGCTTGGAGTACCCTTACTTAAAAATAAAAAGAAAAACGAAACACTTTGGGGTCTGGCTTTTGGGCTGAGACCTGTAAGCCGTGTTCGATACAATATTCAATCTTTTGGAAGGATTGGCGGGATTGATAGTATTCAAACCGAATTCAGGGGAACAGGTGGTTTATACAGAGGCTTTCTGGGAACCGGATTCAGTGTTGGCGGGTTGTCGCTTGGTATCAATGCAGGTTATACCTTCGGGCAACAAGATATCAATACCTTTCGCTCCTTACCCAACGATTCCGTTTTTAATTACACGGCCAATTTTAATTCGAAGACCTCGCTTAACAAATTTTCGGTGGATGCAGGTATGCAGTATGAGCTGAAACTTTCTAAAAAGCACCTCATCCGTATTGGTGCGAATGGCAATCTTGGCGGAGATATAAAAGCAGAGAGAGATATAATTTCCCAAACTTCATTTTTAAACAGTACAGGAACGGCAGATTCTATTGATGTGGTGGAAAGGTCGAAAGTGTTTGGAAATTATACATTGCCAGCCTCTTACACTATAGGAATAGCTTTCGAAACCGTAAATAAGTTTTTCCTGAGTGCTGAATATGAGCAAACGAAATGGACTGATTTTCGAAATTTTGGAAGAAGTGAGCAGCTTGCCGATGCTAATATGCTACGGGTAGGGGCTCAGTTTATTCCTCAGGCTATCGGCAGCAGAAATTATTTTAAAACCGTTGCCTACCGGGCGGGGTTTTTTACAGGCAAAGATTATGTTTCAGCAGGGGGACAGCAGTTGCCTCTTTGGGGAGTTACTATAGGCGCCGGATTACCGGTGAAACGTTACAATGCCTACAGCACACAGTTCAGTACCATCAATACCTCCTTTGAATATGGGCGTCGCGGTAACGGATCTTCCCCTTTTAACGAAAATTATTTCCGGATAAACATAGGTTTGGCATTAAGCGATATTTGGTTTATCAAAAGGCAATATGATTAAGCTATCAGCCAATCCGGTTATAAAATGGGGTTCCCGGTTGGGATTAAACCCAACTATTTTTACCGGTTTAATGGCGCTAAGCTTGCTGGCAGCCTGCGAAAATGATCCGGTAGAAGTAGCCCTCCTTACCAAAACGGCTGCGGAAGTAGAGGTTGGGACAGATATTGAAGCGGTTATGAGTCAGACCGCCAATCTGAAGGCAATTCTCAAAGCGCCAATAATGTACCGGGTAAAAACCGATACTATTTTCACCGAATTTCCCCAATCCATTTTTGTTACCTTTTACAGTGATAGTGCTACCGCTGAAAGTGTGGTCAAGGCCAAATATGCCAAGTATTACGAAATGCTTCGCAAAGTTTATATGAGGGATAGTGTGGTGGTTTACAATTTTAAAGGAGATACTTTATTTGCTGAGGACCTGTGGTGGGATCAGAATCTTGAAATTTTTTATAGCAACCTCCCGGTAAAAGTGAGGCAACCTAGCCAAAACCTCACTGGGTCGGGCATTACAGCCAAAACAGATTTTAGCCAGCAAACCATCCGCGACCCCAAAGGCGATGTGGAGGTGCCTCGCAATTTTGGTAGCGGACCCGTTGCAGATACCACAAAACCGAACCCCTTTTAATCTTCCCCCAATTTTTCAAATGGAAAAATTCCACACAATCCTTAATTTCGGGAAATGATAAATCTGATACTGCTTATTGGTATCCTGTTGATTCTTGGCTTTTTTGCCGGAATTGAAATTGCTTTTGTACGCGTGAACAAACTTAGTGTTGAGCTCAAAAAAAAGCAAGGCAGAAAAGCCGGAATCATAATGAGCGAACTGCTTGATAATCCCTATACTTTCGTGGGGGTTTGTATTACTGGTTACAGCATATTTTTGGTGGTTTACGGGCTGGTGATTGCCCGGCTTTTGGAGCCCTTTTGGGCCTTCAGTGGCATTCAAAAGCTTGAAGGATCCGGGTTGATTAAATCTATCGCCGAAATCTTGCTTTCTGTGGCGCTTGTATTGGTATTTGAATTTCTGTTCCGTGCCATGTTTCGAGCTAAAAGCGATGCCCTGCTTGGCTTTTTTGCCCGCACGATGAAGGTTTTGCATGAATTGCTGCGCCCCTTTGTAAATGCCCTGGTTCGTATTTCTATCTGGATTCTGCGATATATTTTCAATATAAAGATGGATGAGAATGCCAAACCTTTTACCCGTATTGACCTCGAACACTATTATCAGCAAACCAAGGAAGCCAATGAAGATTCTCAGGAACTCAATCAGGAACTGTTTGAAAATGCCTTGAGTTTATCAGGGATTAAAATCAGGAGCTGTCTGGTACCAAGAACTGAAGTAGTAGGGGTGCCACTGGAATTTACTCCGGAGCAGGCCCGGCAAAAAATGGTGGAAACAAGACTGAGCAAAATAATTGTTTACAATAAAAATATTGATGATATAGTAGGGTATATCCATCAGCTTGATATGCTCAAGAACAACGAAAGCCTTCAGGATATCCTGCTGCCCATACCCACAGTTCCTGAAACGATGAGTGTTACCGATTTGATCAGTAAATTTTCGGCAGACCGTAAAAGTATAGCCTGGGTGGTGGATGAGTTTGGCGGAACCGCCGGGATTGTAACTATGGAAGATCTGCTGGAGGAAATTTTTGGTGAAATAGAAGATGAATATGATATCGATGAAAATTCCGAGCAAAAACTTTCTGAAACAGAATTTGTTTTTAGTGGCAGGCTCGAACTCGATCATCTTTCTGATAAGTACAAGTTGGCTTTGCAGGCCGAAAAAGATGCCGAAACCCTGAGTGGTTTTATTATCAAAAAAAACGGAACCATCCCCAAGATAGGAGATAAAATTATTGTAGGCAACTACCGGTTTGAGATTCTGCAAATGAGCGAAACCCGAATTGATCAGGTAAAACTCCATATCCTGTAAGATTTAAGTCCTATTTCATTTTTAAATAAACTGCAGTTACACGATGATCGTTGTTCCCGGCGAAATAAAGACCTCGCAATTACATCATTACCTGATTGGTGCTGTAGCACCGCGCCCAATTTGTTTTGCCAGTACCATAGATGCGGCCGGAAACCCTAATCTGAGCCCTTATAGCTTTTTTAATGTATTTGGAAGCAACCCTCCCACATTGATTTTTTCACCAAGCCGAAAGGTTCGTGATAACAGCCTGAAGCATACGCTTGAAAATATCCGCGAGACCGGGGAAGTGGTAATTAATGTTGTAAACTATGCCATGGTGCAGCAAATGAGTCTCAGTAGTTGTGAATACCCAAAAGGAGTGGATGAATTTGAAAAGGCCGGTTTTCATAAATTGCCCTCACAGGTGGTAAAACCCTGGCGTTTGGCTGAAAGTCCTGTTCAGATGGAATGTCAGGTGATGCAGATAATTGAAACTGGAACCGAAGGTGGAGCCGGAAATCTTATCATTTGCAAGGTGGTAGTGATGCATTTGGAGGATGCCATCCTCGATGAACAAAGCCGTATTGATCCCAATAAGATAGATTTGGTGGCTCGAATGGGAGGTGATTATTATTGCCGGGCAAGCGGAGATGCGGTATTTGAGGTCCCCAAACCCAACACCAAATTGGGGATTGGAGTAGATGCATTGCCTGAATCTATTAAGAATAGTAGCATTTTAACCGGAAATCACCTTGGAATGCTGGCCAATGTGCATGAAATGCCTGCAGTTGACCCCGCTTTCCACGACAAGCGTCTCGCTGATATCATTCAGTATTTCAGTCTTAACCCCGGTGAAATGGAGGAGGAACTGCACCAATATACTGCCACTTTACTGAAAGATGGACGAACTGCGGATGCCTGGCAGGTATTACTTGCCACAATCGCTCCATAACTTTGAGCCCTTATGCGTATTGCAATAGACTGCCGTTGGATGGCAGAAGGAATTTACGGGGCTGGCCTCCGAACAGCTTCTCTTATTAAGGAACTTACATTGGGCGGGCCACAACACCATTGGTTGCTGTTAAGTAACCGGGAGATTGCAGGTTTGCCCACCGGAGATCATATTGAAACGTTAGTTTTTGGCAATACGTTGCGAAATGCCGTCGCCCTTAAGTGGTGGTATGACCATACCCTGCCGGAAAAACTCCGGAAACTCAACGTGGATGTTTTGGTAGGCCTTGGTGGCGTCATATCCAATAAACGGGTTGTTCCGCAAATTATGCTCTTGCATAACTGGTTGGAATATCCGGGGGGATTTGAGAAAGGCCTGCATGGCAATGGCTGGTTTAAAAAAAGGATGAGACCTATGCTGGAAAAAGCCGACGCGGTTCTTCTGGATTATAAAGAAAGACCGGGATTGGAGGGTTTTTTGGATAAGCAAGAATCGAAATGGAAGGAAACCGGTTGGTTTGGAAAGGTAAATGGTCCTGATGCAGTAACAGAAAATACCAATTCCCTGAAACAGCAATTGACCGGGGGAAAGGAATATTTTTTTTGCGAAGCGGGCTGGCAAAATCAGGAGCAAGGCCTGGCTTTACTGTTAGCTTATGCTGCGTTTAAAAAAAGAATGCAATCGGGGATTCAGCTGGTTTTGCTGGGAACCCCTTCCAATCCGGAAGCCTGGCAAAAAAAGCTGGCCTCCTTTCGCTTTAAAACAGATGTAAGCGTGATTTCGCCGGGTACTTTTCCCCGAATAACGCTGCTTACAAGTGCTTTTGCCAATATTTATTTGCCGGACCATGAGGCTTTGTCTCCATTAATTGATTCCATGCAAGCAGGTGCTCCGTTGATTGCCGAGCCTTACCCCGTCTTTACGACAGTGGCTGGGGAAAGCATTTTGTTTACTGGCAAGGAGCCTGGTGAAAGCCTTTCTGACCGGATGATGCAGATATACCGCGACGATGCCGAAAGAGAAAAAAGAAGACGTCAAGCCATGGATAAATCCAAAGCATTAACCCTGCAAAACACCACCGGGAACCTGTTAAAACTAATAGAAGACGGGTTTTAAAGGAAGGGGGCTATCTTTGAGAAAAGCATAGATATATTTTTTCTTTATGATGATCTAGCAATAATATTAAAATGTAGAATATATGGCAGCAAAAAAGAAGGATTCCATGATTACGATAGCAGTGCAACTTGATGAGCATAAAGTGCCCGAAAATATAAAGTGGACTGCAACCGATAGTACCGCTGACGATATGCAGGTTGCCAAGGCAATGCTGGTAAATTTTTGGGATGGACAAGATAAAGCCGCACTCCGTATTGATCTTTGGACACAGGAAATGATGATTGATGAGATGGTTGATTTTTACTACCAGAATTTTCTGGGAATGGCAGAAACACTGGAACGTTCCACCGGGGAAAAGGACCTTGCAAATGATTTGCGGGGCTTTGCCAAAACGTTTTTCCAGAAATTTCAGGAAAGCCAACGTGGCAAGCAAAACGTTTCCTCTTAGGAATTATTATTACTTTTATCCCCAAAATATACCGGGTATATACCCTATTTAAAATCGAATAATTGATTGTAAAATTTTAAACAAAATGAGTTTAGAAGAAACAGTGATGACCCAATTGAAGGAGGCCATGAAGGCGAAGGATGAAGCGGGTTTGCGTAGTTTGAGAGCTATTAAAGCAGCCATTCTTCAGGTGAAAACAAGTGAGGGATCAAATGGCTCTGTGTCGGAAGAGGAGGAAGGGAAAATTTTGCAAAAGCTGGTAAAACAGAGAAAAGATAGTCTGGAAATATTTGTTCAACAAGGAAGGGAAGATCTTGCAGGAAAAGAGCGGGAAGAGATTGCCATCATTAGCAAGTTTTTACCCGAGCAACTTGAAGGAGATGCCTTACTTGCTGAATTAAAGCAAATAATTGCCGAAACCGGAGCGACAAGCCCGGCTGACATGGGAAAGGTAATGGGGATTGCTACAAAAAAATTGGCGGGCAAAGCAGAAGGGAAAGCCATCAGTACCGGGGTAAAGAACTTGTTGAGCGGTCAATAAATGTAAAATAGCCCATTCGCAAAACAAAAGGCGTTATTTATCCATCCGGTTTCCTGTATTATTGCAAATCATGGGAATTGACATCATGGTTTTGCTGGCAGCGGTAATGGCCGTTTTAAATGGATACAAAAAGGGGCTTATTATGGCCGTTTTTAATAGTATCTCGCTGCTGTTTGGCATTGCCGCTGCTGTAAAATTGAGCACATTGGTGGCACCTACCATCGCTTCATATATTGAGGTTGGCGCAAGATTTTTGCCTATAATATCCTTTTTGGTAGTTTTTGTGGTGGTAGTTCTTGCTATTAGACTGGTCGGGAAGATTCTTGAAAAATCGCTGGAGACTTTAAAAATTGGATTTTTAAACAGATTAGCGGGAGTAGCGTTTTATATTGTTCTGTACGTCGCTATTTTAAGTACATTATTGTTTTTTGTAAATAAAACAGGTCTGTTGTCGGCCGAACTTATTGAAAAGTCAGTAACATACCCGTTTATTGCACCATTCGGACCGGCCATTTTGAATGCCATGGGAACAATCATGCCCTGGTTTAAAAATATGTTCAATGATTTAAATGGTTTTTTTGAGGAATTGGCGAAAAAGGCAACCCCTGCTGTTGCAGCAACGTATTTGCAATAGCTTGAAATCCTCTATTTTAGCATTCTTTTTGAAAACAATGGGGATTAATAGTTAATTTTACGAAGAAAGAAATAGGGAATTACAACGAATGCAGTACGAGATTAAATACCAGGATAAGTTCAAGTATATTGAGGAGGGGGAAGGCGAAACGCTTTTATTGTTGCATGGTCTGTTTGGGGCATTGAGCAATTTTAAGGATCTCATAGAGCATTTCCGGCACACCTATAAAGTGGTAGTTCCTATTTTACCCCTTTTCGAACTCGATATTTTCCATACCACTGTTGGAGGGTTAGAAAAGTATGTTCAGAAATTTATTGATGCCAGAGACTATAACCATATTCACCTGATGGGAAATAGCTTGGGTGGGCATGTGGCATTGGTGCATGTGCTAAAAAATCCGGAACGGATCAAATCGCTCATCCTTACCGGTAGTTCCGGTCTTTTTGAAAATGGAATGGGTGATACTTACCCAAAAAGAGGGGATTATGAGTATATCCGTAAAAAGACCGAAATGACTTTTTACGATCCAAATACCGCTACCAAGGAATTGGTGGATGAAGTGTTTGAGATCACCAATAACCGGATAAAAGTCATTAAGATCATAGCCCTTGCAAAAAGTGCCATCCGCCATAATCTTGGGGAAGAGCTTTCAAAAATTGAGCATCCTACCTTGTTGATTTGGGGCAATAACGACATTGTTACGCCCCCGTTTGTAGGCGAAGAATTTCAAAAATTAATTCCAAATAGCGAGTTGTATTTAATTGATAAATGTGGGCATGCCCCTATGATGGAAGTACCGGAAGAGTTTAATAGAATACTCGAGAAATTTTTAACAAAGCAAAGACAACTCACGTTGGTTGTCTGACGTATATTAAGGTGTATGCTCTATCCAAATCTTATATCGACGCCTGCACCACCGCTCCAACTTTCAGATAATATTGAATTTGCCCAACGGCTATTTGATGAGCTGAAAGTAAGCCAATGGCCAGTAGTTGAAGAAACGGTTTTTAAAGGTCTGATAACGGAGGAATCTTTGCTTGATGCTAAAGAATCTAACATCATAAAGGATATCCAATCGGAACTTCGGGTCTATAAAATAACTTCGGAGGAACATTATCTCGAGGCTGTGCGGATAATGACAGATAGAAAATTGGACGTTATGCCGGTTACAAATCCCGAAGGAGAGTATCTCGGTGTTATTCTTGAAAAGGATATGTTGGCACAACTCGCCAATTTTACCGGAATACACCATCCGGGTGGATTGATTGTTTTGGAAACAGATCCAATTCATTTTTCACCAGGGGAAATAAACAGGCTCGTAGAAACCAATGATGCTCAGATAACACAGTTAAATACCCAAATTGATGAAACTACAGGACGTTTATTAGTCACAATCCGTATTAATAAACCCGAAGTAAGCGATATTGTGGCTACCTTACAACGTTACGATTATCAAATAGCTTACTTTGTAGGGGAAGAACAATATCAAAATGAATTAAGGCGTAATTTTCATCATTTACTTCATTTTATTGAAATGTAATGGGTAGATTGCCCTTTCTTGAAAAGATTAACATGCCGGCAATCCATGTGCTGCCTTTAGATTATTGGGAATGAAAATGAGAATGATTGTGTGCGTTTTGGTGGTTTTAGGTACTTACTGCGCGCAGGCACAGCAATCCAATACCGAGCAAAAAACTTCCAGCACAAATCTTCCGGATGCCAGCTATTTTAACCCAAAGAAGCTTCAAACCTCAGATCATGTTGATTTCCCAATGATTGTAAGAGCTATCAATGTGAAAGGCAACCGAAAAACTAAAATTTGGATTGTAGAAAGAGAAATAGCGCTGAAAACAGGTATTATTTATGAACCTAAGGAACTTGACAGGCTGATTCGTCTGACAAAGGAACAGCTCATGAATACTACCTTATTTGTGACTGTAGATGTTTCGGTAGATACCATTACGTACGAAGAAATTGATGTAAATATTCAGGTAAAAGAGCGTTGGTACCTTTTCCCATTACCGCATTTTAAGATTATAGATCGCAACTGGAATGTTTGGTTAAACGAATTTAAAGGTGCACTTGACAGAACAGAAATTGGCGGAAAACTAATTCATCAAAACATGACCGGTCGTAACGATAAGTTGAATCTATTCGCCATTGGTGGATATTCCCAACAAGTACAGGCCAATTATTATCAACCTTATCTTGATAAAAAACTCAGACAAGGACTTGGAGTTGCCTTTTCTTTCGCAAGGGCACGTGAGGTAAACTATGCTTCCGATAGTAATAAACAGCAATTTTTCAGTCTGCCCGATTTTGGACGTGAATACATGAAGGGCGAACTTACCTATACATATCGCGTAGGTAGCCAAATGAGAAGTGCGGCAAAGTTGAGCTATAACCGCGAAAAACTCGATCAGGCGATTATTGATCTGAATCCTAAAATGTTTGGCAAGGGCCGTACAAAAGTTGATTTTGTAGATCTGTTTTTGAACTATCAGTATCTTAATGTGGATTTTATTCCTTATCCGCTGAGGGGTTGGATGGTTGATTTTTATGCGCTTAAACGATTTTCTTCTGCCATTCCTATGACCCAACTTGGCGGAAGAATGCAGGCTACCTGGCAGTTTGCCCCTAAAATATATTTAAATTTTCAGGGTGCATTTGCTTTTACTTTCCCTGGTAAAGAGCAGCCTTTTTACAACCAGCGGATGTTGGGTTATCGTAGCCTTTATTTGCAGGGGCTTGAGTATTATGTGGTAGATGGCACAATGGCGGGAATGCTTAGGACAACACTCCGCCGGGAGGTGTGGGCCTTTAATCTTAAAAATCTTTTTCGTTCCAAAACCCACAACAATATTCCTTTCCAATTTTTCCTGAAGACTTATGGCAATATCGGATATTCCCATTCCAATGATCCCGGAAACAGTTTTATGAGCAACCGCCTTTTGCGTACAGCCGGGTTTGGCATAGACATTAAAACGGTTTACGATATGGTGCTCAAACTGGAATATAGCTTTAACCAATTTGGGGAAAGCGGTTTCTTTATTCATTCCGCCACAGATTTCTAGGAACAAACGCGGTTTTATTTTACAGCAACGGTGGGGAAAAGGAAATTGCAACCGGTAACTTTGTCCGTATTTTTCGGATAAACCATGAAAACAGCAAATTATTCAGATTTGGTAACGATTTTGCAGAGATAGATTAGAATCATGCAAAATATCCGGAAAGAGATGTATTCAGGGTATGTGTAGTTCAATGGTTCAGGCATGGTAAGTAAAATCAAATTGGTCGCCAGGTCAGCACATTAATAAAAACATGAAATCCACACGGGTAGCGGCACCCTTGGTGCCAATAATCATTAAGGGATTTCGCATGACTAATAAAAAAAAGCAGCCGATAGGCAGCGCACAAAAAATGAACTTATGAAAGTCGCCATTTATAGCAGGGGAATCGATCCGGATCAGGAGCAACATTTTAAACTCTTATTGCAGGAATTAAAACTGCAGAAGACGGAATTGCTGATTTATGAATCGCTTGGTCTTGAGTTTATGGATACGGTACTCAATAGTTTTGAATTTAAAATATTCAAAAGTCACGAAGCGCTCGACAAATCGGTGGATTGTTTTATAAGTCTTGGGGGCGACGGTACCATGCTTGATGCTGCCACTTTTATTCGGGGCAAAGGAATTCCCATTCTCGGAATAAATTTCGGAAGGCTGGGCTTTTTAGCCACTATTGGTAAAGAAGAAATGCGACAGGCAGTGGATGCACTCGTTAATGGCACCTATCATATTGATCAACGAACTTTATTGCATGTAGATGCTGATATACCGCTTTTTGCCAAGGCTCCCTTTGCCATCAACGAATTGGTAGTGCATAAAAGCGAAATCTCCAGTATGATCAAGGTGCATTGTTACATCAACGGGGAGTTTTTAAATACTTATTGGTGCGATGGCCTCATTATTAGTACACCTACAGGAAGTACCGGATATAACCTGAGTTGCAATGGACCGATTCTTTTTCCAGACAGTGCCAGTTTTGCTATTACGCCTATTGCTCCGCACCACCTGAACGTACGCCCTATAGTAGTGCCCGATAGTGATATTGTTTCTTTTGAAGTAGAAAGCAGAACAGGTAAATTTCTCTGTTCAGTAGATGCCCGCCGCGAAATACTCGATACCAAAGTGCAGATTGCCGTAAAAAAAGAATCGTTTACTGTAGGTTTGATGCGGCTGAATGAAAATACATTTCTTGAAACGCTGAGGAGTAAACTTACATGGGGCATGGACAAACGCAATTAAAAAAAGGAACCGACATGGCTGCCGGTTCCTTTTCTACAGTATTTTTATGAGGGAGTATTACCAATTTCCAAATCGGAATCCTACGTTAAACGGACGGATATCCAATCCTCTTTTATAAATGCTTTGCGGCGCATAACTGCCATATAATTTAATGGCACCCATACCAATTTCAGCTATATATTGAAGCTTAAACGGTTCGAGATCAAAATTTCCACGATTCTTTTCCTTACCTCTTCCTTCGTTTATTTGCTTATTGCGGCTGCTGTACAGATAGCCAACGCTTACCCCGGCACTTACTTCAAAACCTTTATTAGTGTTTGGGTTGGCGCTGAATCCAAGCATCAGGGGTATGGTTAAATAGTCAGCGGCAAGTTTGTTTTTTCTGAAACTAACGCTGTCCCTGAAAACGAATGGCCTGTTTTCATTGTTGTAACTGACGTTATTATCGTAGCGGTAGTTGTTTGATTCGAGCATTACACCCCATTTTGCCTGGAACTTGCTGTCGCGGGTAATGCCATAGCTTTGGCGAATAATCCACAGGTTAAAATTAATAGACTTGCCGGTTTTGAGCCTTAGGTCACTATCTGTAAAGTCTGCCTCTCCTGTCTGGATAGCTCTTGCATAATCCTTGGTGGCTGCAGAGGTGTACATACTTTGATCGTCATAGTTGGCAAATCCAAGGTCAAAATTGAACCAACTGGTAGTCAGGCGATTTTTCTTTTTAGGACCGGAATTTATTCTAATAGTCCAACTATCTTTTTTGTCTTCTTTATTTTCAACGGAGGTACTATCGTTTCCTTTTTTCTTATTGATGATGATCATACCGCCCACCCGGATGGTATCTGGCTTTTCGCTTGTAGTGGTGTCAGTTTGTGCAAAACCAGTTAGTGTGGTGCTGAGTAAGATAAGTGAGGTGAGTAAAAATTTCATAGCGATGAATTTATTTTATGTGTAAAAAAATGGATTGAAAAATTATTTTCTGCCGGATTTGTCATCGCCTGAGCGACCAAGGGCCCTGGCAATCGGACGGGTAACATTGCGGTATACATTGCGCAGTTTTTGTTTACTAAACGGGGCGCCGGCAATATGTATGATTTCATCCTCTTCCTCGTTAAGGTCTGAGGCAAACATGATTTCTGTTGCGGTAGATTCTATTTCTGATTCCACTAGCGGATTGGCATACTGATCAGCATCAGGAAGCGAAACCGCTATAGAAGTTTCTACCCCGACCTCCTGAATACCAAGGTTCTTATTAGGTAAAACCGTTTCCATGTTCTTACTGCTTTTTTCCTCTGGTAACACCGCAGCCATTAACATTTGTTGGGGTATTTCCTGTTGTTTGTCGGGCATTACTTTTAATGCGGGCAGATTTGGTGTATTGGTATTATTTGCCTTCGCAGTATTGCTTTTTGTATCGCCGGATACTGCCGTATTGTTACCAGAGGTCTGTTCCGGGGCTTGTTCCGGAATATTTTTCGCCACAGCAGTTTCTGGCTTCTGTCCTGTTTGATTATTTGAAAGTTTGCCTGTTGAAGTATCTTTTTTTGAAGGAATATTTTGAACGATCTGCGCGCCTTCTGTACCCACAGTTTCAGACCCGAAACGGTTGGCAAAAAACAGACCAAACCCAAGGATGGCTGCCGCTACTGCCACTTGCAAAATCCGACGGTAGTTAATAGAAAAGACCATAGGATAACGCAAAAGGTCTTCTTTTCCTGGCATGGCATGCGGTTTTTCTTTAGCAAGCCTTGATTTTTTCAGCAAGTTCCATTCTTTTTGAAGTAGTGGACTCTTTTCGATTTCTGCTAAAAGAAGTATTTTTTCTTTTGCAGGCAACGCTTCATCAGCAAGCAGCAGTAATTGCTCCTGCTGATTGCTGATTTGCGTAGCATTCCATAGTTCCGGTTGGAGCAATTGTGCTTTGCCCGGCATGGTAAGAGATAAATCAGGTTGCAAAACCACCTGCTTAAAATCCTCAAGCAAATCCTTTGCTTCTGGATTTTCTGCTACAAAAGCTTCAACGGCTTCTCTTTCTGCCGGAGTCAACTCATTGTCGACATATTGCAGAAGCCAGCTTTCGTAATTATGGTGATTAATAGTCATTTTGCTTTTACTGATTCATACGTGATTGAATGTGTGTGTGTACCGTGTGTGTGTACCGTGTGTGTTTATATGATACGGGGCAGCTTTTAAAAAGTTACAGAGGCTCAAATAATATTTTCGATTTTTACAAGATAGTTCCGCAATTGAACCCGGGCACGGTGCAGGTAAACTTTTACCTGACTTTCGTTCAGGCTCATTATTTCTCCTATTTCTGCATAATTATACCCTTCATAGTCTTTCAGCATCACAAGGCTTCTTTGGGTTTCCGTAAGCGTGTCGAGCGCTTTTTCAAGTGCTTTTTTCAGGTAAGCATCTGGTTGATGATCGGAGCCTGCCATCTGATCGGGAATTTCATCGCGGTAATGCATGCGTTTTACTTTTCTTATATGATCGATCATCTGGTTGTAAGCGATGGTAAACAAGTAGCTCTTCGCTCTGTCAGCATCTACCTTTTCGCGGTTGGTCCATAGTTTTTCAAAGGCTGATTGTACAACATCTTGTGCATCCTCAGCATGCCGCAGATTTTTTACCACGAAGCGATAAACATAATCTGCGTGCTCCTGCACACATAAGTTGTATTGTTGTTCCGTCATCAAGTTAGTTTTTGCTTCCTGGCTTTTCTCTTTTAGTGGATATTGTCTTTGTTACGGTTCTCTCTCTAAAAAGTTACAGAAGATTTTTATTTTTTTAATAAAAAGGTAATCTCCTCAAAAATAAACCTTTCTTTTTTTTCAAAAAAACTTGATGCAGGATATGCATAAAGCCAGGATAAACGGTCTCTTCGACGGGAATCATTGACTGTAAGCAGCGGATTTTCCGAAGGCCCCCAAATTTTTTACTATTTAGAAATAATTGGTTTTGACTATAACATATAGGAGGGGAAGCTCGACATTGCCTTTTCGGAGGATTTTTTCGAACCTCCCGGTGCAGATATTTAGACAGATATGAATGAAATTATTATACTTTATGGCTATGCCTGCCGTTATTGAATAAAATCTCTCCTATTTTAGCAACCGTTATGAAATATACCTTTCTATTGTCGGGCTTGTTCTTCTTTTTTTCCTTGGTTTCCTCTGCGCAGGATACCATTTCCAAAGCCGATTTAAAAACTGCAGCCCGCATGATGGATCTGCAGTATAATAATGCGGAAATTGACTCTATGTATAATGGCGTGCTGCGTAACAGGCAGGAAATCATTAAAATGCATGCCGCTCCACTCCCCAATAGTGTTACCACAAGTATGTGGCAAATGCCGGAACAGCCGTGGCTGAAACGCAAACCCGGGGGTAGAAAGCCCCATTTTGCTACCGGTAAAATTGTAATGCCAAAAAAAGTAAAGCTTCCAGCCGACATCAATGACCTCGCTTATTACCTGTTGCCTGATTTGGCCTCGCTGATTAAAAACAGGAAAATCTCATCGGTAGAACTGACAAAATTGTTTATCGATCGGTTGAAAAAATATGGCGATACGCTGGAATGTATTATCACGCTAACCGAGGGGATAGCCATGGAGCAGGCAAAAAAAGCAGATTCTCTCTTATCAAAAGGGGTTTATTTAGGTATGCTGCATGGGATTCCTTATGGATTGAAAGATCTTTTTTCGGTAAAAGGTACCAAAACCACCTGGGGTGCTGAGCCTTATAAAAATCAGGTGATTGATGAGGATGCCTACGTTTACCAACGTTTGCGTAATGCCGGTGCTATTCTGATAGCCAAGCTTTCCCTTGGTGCATTGGCCCAAGGCGATGTATGGTTTGGAGGCCGCACCCGTTCTCCCTGGAATCTGTCGCGGGGAAGCTCAGGCAGTTCGGCTGGCAGCGCATCTGCTACCGTTGCAGGGCTTGTACCCTTTGCTATTGGTACCGAAACGTTGGGAAGTATTGTATCGCCAAGCACTGCCTGCGGGGCTACCGGGCTGAGACCAACTTTTGGTAGCGTAAGCCGTACAGGCGCCATGACCCTTTGCTGGAGTCTTGATAAAATAGGTCCCATTTGCCGCAGTGCAGAAGATGCGGCTATTGTGTTTACCTATATCAATGGTTTTGATGATTTTGATGGCGTACCTGCCCCCGAGCCCTATCGGTACAATTCCACCACCGAAGTGAAAAAACTGAGAGTGGCTTATGCAAAAAACTATTTTGATCAGCTAGACAGTACCCGCAACGAGTGGGCTGTATTGGAAGCATTCCGCAAAATGGGCGTAGAACCCGAGCCGATGACCTTCCCGGACGATAGCCTCGTATGGCCTTTTGATATTACCAGTATCGTGTTGGGATCTGAAAGTGCCGCAGCCTTCGACTTATTTACCCGAAGCAATGTAGATGATTTGATGACGCGGCAATACCGGGGTGATTGGCCCAATTATTTCCGGACTGCCCGCTTTATTCCGGCAGTAGACTACATCAACGCCAACCGCCAACGAACCTTGCTGATGCGCACCATACAGGCCGCTATGGAACCTTATGATGTGGTGATTACCCCCACTTATGCCGGGCATCAACTCTCCATTACCAACCTTACCGGAAATCCGGCGGTATGTATGCCCAATGGTTTTGATAAACGCAGTGGGATGCCTACAAGTGTTACTTTCCTGGGGAAACTATGGGGAGAAGCAGCCATCCTGAGAGCCGCAGATGCCTATCAGCAGGCCACCGGATGGAATTCCATGAGACCGCCGTTATTTAAATAAATATTCCTTTTAATGGATAAAGAACGCAGGGGTTGATGCCTCTGCGTTTTTTATTTCTGCTAAGGTGCAGGCTTTACAAAAAACTTATAAAACCGCTGCAATTCCCCGATCTCAATTTTATTTAACGGGGTATTGGTTTCAAATTTGGCCTTTAGTTCCAATACCCTTTTATGTAAAGGTTGTTTTTGTAAAATGGCTGCAATAAACAATTTGATCGGAATATTCTCTTCATAAATGGGGGAAGGATTTACCGGCGCCTCGGATTTATAGCGGTTGGGCATTTTAGAAAAAATCGCTTCGAGGGTAGCTAATTTTCCGGGAGGTATATGCTCCGCCTTGCCTGCTTTAGCGTGCAGCCCTTCCAATTGCTTTTTGGTTAAAAAGCCACGATCCTGATATTGCTGATGCAGACTCTTAATAAAATTAGAATCGGGATAGCGCTGCAAACAGGCTTTCAATATATCTAGCACCACATCTACATCCGGTTTTTTCTGTTGCATCTGCAATATTAATTAAACTTGCAGCAAATAGCCCCGCTTCGGGGTGCAGGTTGTAAATTTGCGGCATGCAGGTGCAAGATGATTTACAACAGAGGTGGTGGAAATTAGAGGCTTCTTTGGTGGAGCGGTTTGGCAAAAAGCCCGACCTTGATGCTATCCTCTATTTGATTGGGTTACAGGAAATGCAGTTTTTCGGCCAAAAAATAGAGAAGGAACAAAAACAGGATTTGATGCATGTAGCGGTTTGTACCATCCTTTCTCCAAGTGGGTATTATATTATGGAGGGCCACGATGAAGATGGATGGCCTCATTTTAAGCAAATAAAGGCTTTGCCTGAACTTGGGCTGCGCGAACAGGAAGAATATTTGAAAGATCACGTACTCCTGTATTTTGAGCAGCAGGAGCGCGTATTGTCGCAAGGGGATTAGTCAAACAGCGCGTTCAGAAGATATTGGGTACAATTGGGGCAATATCAATTTGTTCTTTTTTAATGCATTGTTCAACGGTACAGCTTCGTCTACCATACAAGAATCCACGACGCCCCATATATTTTCGGGAAAGTTGCAGGCTGTTTACGTACTTTGTAATATGCCTTTTCAGTTAAAATCACCATATCAGCCTGCAGGGGATCAGCCGGCGGCCATAGCTCAGTTGACAGATAGTGTCAACAATGGAGAAAAGCATCAGGTATTACTTGGTGTTACGGGTAGTGGTAAAACCTTTACCATGGCCAACCTCATACAAAATGTGCAGCGGCCAACCCTTGTGCTTACCCACAACAAAACCCTTGTGGCGCAATTGTACGGTGAGTTCAAGCAGTTTTTCCCCGACAATGCCGTGGGTTATTTTGTGAGTTATTACGACTATTATCAACCCGAGGCATACATTCCTACAAGCGATACTTATATAGAAAAGGACCTTAACATCAATGAGGAATTGGATAAACTGCGGTTGCATGCTACCAGCGAATTGCTGAGCGGTCGCCGGGATATTATAGTGGTGGCTTCGGTAAGCTGCATTTACGGTATGGGAAACCCTACCGAATTTGAGAACGGGATTGTACGGATAGCCGAAGGACAGGTAATCAGCCGGCAGGGATTTTTGCATGGGTTGGTGAATGCAACGTACAGCCGCACGACTGTTGAGTTTAACCGGGGAACTTTCCGGGTAAAAGGCGATACCGTTGACATCAACCTGCCTTATGTAGATTGGGGCTACCGCATTAGTTTTTTTGGCGATGAAATTGAAAGCATTGAAACCCTTGATATAGTGAGTGGCAAACGAATTGCCCGGATGGAGAATGCCGCTATTTTTCCGGCAAACCTATACCTTGCTCCCAAGAATATGATGCAGCAGGTATTGGCGGATATACAGGATGAAATGATGGCACAGGTTGAATATTTTCAAAGCCAGGGGAAGTTTATTGAAGCGCAACGGGTAAAAGAACGAACCGAATATGACCTCGAAATGATCCGTGAATTGGGTTACTGCAATGGGGTAGAAAACTATTCCCGCTTTTTCGACCGGCGCAAACCGGGTACCAGGCCCTTCTGTCTCCTCGATTATTTCCCCAAAGATTATATATGTTTCCTCGATGAGAGCCACCAAACCATTCCACAGGTTTCGGGTATGTATGGGGGTGACCGCAGCCGCAAAATGAATTTAGTGGATTATGGTTTCCGGCTGCCAAGCGCCCTTGATAACCGGCCGCTGAATTTCCACGAATTTGAAAGCATGCTCAATCAGGTGATTTATGTAAGCGCCACACCGGGCGATTATGAGCTCGATCAGGCGGAGGGTATTGTGGTAGAACAGGTGGTGCGCCCCACCGGACTGCTCGATCCGCCCATTGAAGTAAGACCAAGCATCAATCAGATTGATGACCTGCTTGATGAAATAGATGACCGGGTGAAAAAAGGAGACCGGGTGCTTGTAACCACTTTAACCAAACGCATGGCAGAGGAAATGGACAAATACCTGCAGCGGATCAACATTAAAAGCAAATACATACATAGTGAAGTAGAAACCCTCGAAAGGGTTGAAATACTGCGTAGTCTGCGCTTGGGAGATATTGATGTGCTTGTGGGAGTGAACCTGCTCCGTGAAGGACTTGACTTACCCGAAGTAAGTCTTGTAGCCATACTCGATGCGGATAAAGAAGGCTTTTTACGCAATGAAAAAAGCCTGACCCAAACAGCAGGCCGGGCAGCAAGAAATGTAAATGGACTCGTGATTTTTTACGCCGATACCATGACCATGAGCATGCAAAAAACAATTGATGAAACCACCCGCCGCCGCGAAAAACAAATGGAGCATAACATCCTTCATGGCATTACCCCCACCACCATCATCAAAAGTATTGAGGATGTGATGAAACAGACGAGTGTGCTCGATATTAAAGGATACGACCCCGGCAGCCCCTATGCGGTGGATGAAACGGGAGCCTTGTTGGTGGCTGCAGAAGAAGATTCAAATGGATATCAGGCGGCCAATGGGAAAACCATGAAACGCACCATTCCCCAACTGGAAAAGGACATTGTGCAGGTAAAAAAACAAATGGAAAAAGCCGCAAGAGATCTTGATTTTATGGAAGCTGCAAGGCTACGGGACCGGATGTTTACCATACAAAAAGAACTCGATGGCGTAAAGGCCTGACCTTGTCAAAGGGATCAGGAAAAATGAAATTTTTATATGGAAACATTCAGTAACCCACAGGTTTATTGGGAAGATATTCCGAAACACCAACAAACGGAATTGCGCAAGGTAGAACCGGCTTACCTCAAGGTCATGGTGGCCAATCGGATTTTTTTCTGGGTAATTCTTGCTATGCTCGCAGGGTTGGCCTGGTTTTTCTTGTCTCAACAGTCGGCTGGGAGTTGGTTAGGCATAGCGGGCGCGCTGTTCATTGCTGCCGGATTAGGTTTCGGTCTTTTTACCGCCCAAAAAGCTTTTCAAAACATGGGATATGCCGTTCGTAAACACGATGTTATTTTCAAAAAAGGCTGGTTGTTCGAAAAACTGCATGTGGTGCCACTTAAACGCATACAACACTGTGTGGTAAAAAGAGGTCCGCTTGATCAATATTTTGGGTTGGCTTCGCTAAAGATTTTTACTGCAGGGGGCAACGCTGCAGACATCACCATCCGGGGACTCCGCTACGAAGACGCCCAAACCCTGAAAGATTTTTTAGGGCAAAATGAGCCCCAAACCTCTCCCAACACACAATCAGAAGAAGATGCAACATTGGAATAAACCAAGAAAACCCTCACCGGTCATTTTTTTATCAGGTTTTGGAGAAGCTATCCGGGAATCTTTGGGTTATTTATTTTTCATAGCTATTTCCTATTTTTTTAAAAAGGAGAACCCGGATGCGTCTGTATCCCGCACCGAGTTTTTATCCTGGGGTTTTGGTGGTTTTCTGGTACTGGTAGTAGTTTTCAAATTTCCCAAAATCTTCGCCTGGTTTTTCACCCGTTATTGGGTTGAAAATAATAAGATTATTCTGACCTCAGGTATATTGGTAAAAAGCAGGGTGGAACTGGCTTTCAACAAAATACAGACCATACAAAGTGATCAGAATCTGCTACACCGTATTACAAACACCTGCCGGTTTACCATTGATTCAGCCGGCAGTGAAAAACCTGAATTTGTAATAGATGCCATGAGGCTGGAAGACGCCCGGGACCTGCAACAATGGATCAGCACCAAACAGCAAGCAGAAGGAGTACCCGCTGCACTTGCTCCTGAACAGGAGACTGTATCTGCCACAGCATTGCTTCTCACCCTTTCCCCGATGGATTATATAAAGCTTTGCATCAGCGAAAATCATTTTAAATCCTTGTTGATTCTTATTGTATTTGCCATTGGCAAGGCGCAGGACCTCAGCGAAAAACTTGGGCTCGATTCATTCGGGTTTATACAGAAGCAAACGGCCGATTGGGTGGTTTCGCTCGCCGCCATTTCAACGCTGGTAATTCTTGCCCTTGTTGTATCCATTCTTTTTTCCACTGTGCAGGTTTTGATCAAGTTTTATAATTACCGCATTTTGCGACGCAACGAAACCTTCGAAATATCCTGGGGTTTACTAAGCCGGCAGCGTAAATCTATGCCCTTTGCCAAAATGGAATTTTTGAGCTGGTCTGCCAATTGGCTCCGGGGCAGGTGGAGTATTTGGGTATTGCGTATACATAGCCTCGCCGAATCGAAAAGGGTAGAAAAGCTACACCTGCAAATGCCGGTTGTCAGCAAAGCAATGTTGAATCAGATTGTGGGCCATTATATCCCCGAACTACCTGCTTCAACCGGTCAAGCGGAAACCGTTATTCAAAAAGCGTATTTCTACCGGTTTTTGTTCATTCTTTCAATGGTATTTATTCCGGTACTTTTTGTGCTTACGTACCAGTTTTCATGGCAGGGTCTCTGGAGTATCTTATTTTTTGGTTATCTTTTACTTACCCGCTACTATGCTTACCGGAATTATAAAATATGGACGACTGAGGAGGCCATTCAGGTAGAGAAAGGGGTTTGGGGTCGGGAAAATCTGGTTGTTTATTTTGATAAAGTCATTTCGGTCAATGTAAAAACCACCCCTTATCAGCGCAGAAACGGATATGTAACCTTACAGTTAGTACTGCCGGGTGAGGAAATTGAGCTTCCTTACATGCATCAGCATACCGGTGCCTATTGGGCAGATTTGATTTTGAAGAAAATGGAGGAGTAGGGGGAGGATAATGTTTTGCCGGCCAAAGCCTGGTTTCTCTATTCGTCACAAGTCATCCTATAGGAAGACTTTCGCCCGACTATGTTTTTACATTCCTTGCGCAGGTGTTCAGCAGAATCACCCTTGCCGCTAAAAAGAACCGGACTGTGTCTGGATAACAGGAATAGAAGCCGGGAGTTTAATGATTTCCCAGACACAGTCCGGTCTCTCTGTTCGTCGCAAGTCATCCTATCGGAAGACTTGAGTACGTAAAGTTGTCGCCTGCTATCAAATTCACCCTTCTCCCTTTTACTTTGGAGAAACCTCCGTGTTCCGTGCGGTAGAATGAGATGCAAAAATAATGTCAGGTTATCGCGTTTTCGTTTTGATAACATTATCCATAAATTATTTCTACCTTTAACATCAAGCCAATAAATTTTAGTTTTAATGGATACATTCAATAATTTTTCTTACAAACCGGGCAGGACGATTGAGCAACTAGATCTTGAGCGAATTGAAAATCAGCTCAACACAAGCTATACGGAACGTTTCAGGAAGATGATTACATTGATAAAGATATCGCAGAAGATAAAAGATGCACCAAATCAAAAGCCTAATGGATATAAATGACCATGTTTTTATTGAATTATGGAGCACTTTGGAAGCTTTATCGGTCAGGTAATTAATGATAGGCGGGTTTGCTGTTAATATTTACGGATTTAATCGTTCAACTGCGGATATTGATTTATGGGTAGAAAATACCATTCAGAACAGAGAGAACCTCGCTCTTGCCCTTGATAAATTGAAAATCGCCCCAAAGGATGTTGTCATGAAAATACAATTTATTTCCGGGTGGACGCAGATGAGTCTTAAGGGTGGTTTTCCGCTTGATATTATTACTGAACTAAAAGGAATGGAAGATTATAGTTTCGGTGAATGCCTCAGCTTAGCGACATGGGCAGATATTGAAAATATTAAAGTTCCCTTTTTGCACTTAAACCATTTGCTTACAGCAAAAAAAGCAGCCAATCAGCCCAAAGACAGGATTGATATTGAGGAACTTGAAAAACTAATTGATTTTCAAAAAAAAGAATAGTTCATCCAATTAAGTTATAATTAAGAAATTTTCCAGACTACTTATAATTTCGAAGTTGGTGTTATTTCATCGTTATACATTTTCGGATCACTGAGTAACTGCTCAAGCATATTACGGTTATCAGTATAAAATTTAATGGAACTAACGCAGGTGTTCCGCAAAATCACCTATGCTACTAAAATGAACCGGACTGTGTTTGGAAACTGCTGCTGAATCGCCGTATAATTCTATTGGATTAAGATAAACGGGAAGTACCGGCGGTGCAGTTAAATAAACCGATTTCGATTGGGTGCCAAGACGAATAGTAACACTGTCGGTCTGTGCATTTGCCGCATGACAAAAAAGTATGGGGAGCAGGAGAAAGAAATATTTAAGTATCATGTTTGGATTTATTTGCGGTAAAAAAATCTGCAGATGAAGGAGTTGGCGGTTGGTTTTGAAATCCTGCCTTCT
>JBBQXO010000051.1:0-27681 GCA_038209595.1 Chitinophagales bacterium | reverse complement strand
CAAAATCCCAGTGGGAATATTATAAAAACATCTTTAAATTTTAATGGGTTATCGGCGCTTACTTTTTTTATAATGGTAGCTGCTATCGCTATTGAGATTATTATTTTAATTGCCCTGATTTACCAGTTGAAATTTTTGGTTGGGATAGAAAGTAAACCCAAGAAAGTTTTTGTACGGGAATCTGTGGAAAAGGAAGCACCTAAAAAAAGCTGGTGGTGGCGGATAAATAACGCTAATGATCTTGCAAACGAGGAAGATGTCGATTTGAGCCATGACTATGACGGAATCAGCGAGCTTGATAATAAACTTCCGCCTTGGTGGACAGTAGCTTTCGGGTTGACCATTCTTTTTTCAGTAGTGTATTTATATCGTTATCATGTAGCAGAATCGGCGCCTTTGCAAATTGAAGAATTTCAAATTGCCATGAAAGAAGCGGAAATTGAAAAGAATGCTTATCTGGCTGAGACTGCCAGTAATGTTGATGAAAACACCGTCACCATGCTGGATGAAGGGGCTATTGCAAGTGGGAAGGCTTTATTTTCAGGCAATTGTACACCATGTCATGGCGCAATAGGTGAGGGCAATGCAGTAGGGCCAAATCTTACTGACGAATATTGGATAAATGGAGGTAATCTCAGCGATATTTTTAAATCCATTAAATATGGTTGGCCGGATAAAGGTATGCGTAGCTGGAAGGATGATTTTGCACCTGTGCAGATTGCACAACTTACCAGTTTTATCCATTCCATAAAGGGGACTAATCCGCCAAATGCAAAAGAGCCGCAAGGGGAAAAATTTGTGGAACAAGAGGAAAGCCCTGCCACGACGGATAGTACAAAATCTGCAACCGTAAAATTATAAAAATATTGCCAGGAGCAATAAACAACATAATGATTGGAACACCAACAGATATTAAACACGACGAATCTTTCAGAGACCGAATGTCATCGGTCAACGAAAAGGGAAAGCGCAACTGGATTTATGCCTGGAAGCCATCGGGTTTTTGGTATAAGCGCAGGAGTCTGCTCAGCATTCTTTATATCATCGTTTTCTTTAGCTTACCCTTTATTCGTATAAACGGAAACCCTGCCATGCAACTGAATGTAGTGGAAGGTAAATTTTCAATTTTGGGTATGCTTTTCTGGCCACAGGATTTTTTTATATTTGGAGTAGCAATGGTTACCGGGGTAGTTTTTATCTATCTCTTTACCATGATCTATGGAAGGATATTTTGTGGGTGGGCTTGTCCGCAGACCATTTTTATGGAAATGGTTTTTCGGAAAATAGAATGGGCTATTGAAGGCAATCCCAATAAACAACGTTCGTTGAATAATGGCCCATGGACCAGGGAAAAGATAACAAAAAAAGGCCTGAAGCATGTATTGTTTTTTGTACTTTCCTTTATTATAGCCAATACCTTTTTAGCTTATATAATTGGCACTGAAGGTTTGTTTTCTATCATAAGTGAGCCTATATCAAACCATGTGGCAGGTTTTACTGCCATAGTTATTTTTACATATGCCTTTTATGGGGTTTATGCCTATGCCAGAGAAATTGTGTGTACCGTTATTTGTCCTTATGGCCGCTTACAAGGGGTTTTATTGGACCATAATTCACTTGTGGTAGCCTATGATTACAACCGGGGAGAACCCAGAGGTAAGGGAAAGCATACTGAGAAAGCAGCTTTGGGAGATTGTATTGATTGTAATCAATGTGTTGTTGTTTGCCCAACGGGTATAGATATACGCAATGGAACTCAATTGGAATGTATTAATTGTACAGCCTGTATTGATGCCTGTGATCATGTAATGGACAAGGTGGGATCACCAAGGGGACTGATTCGATATGCCAGTGAAAATGAACTCGCGGAGAAAAGGCCATTCCGTTTTACCACTCGTATGAAGGCCTATTCCGCCGTATTATTCCTGTTGCTTGGAGGCCTTGGTTTTATGCTGATTACGCGTAGCGA
Source organism: Chitinophagales bacterium (assembly GCA_038209595.1). Classification (GTDB taxonomy): domain Bacteria; phylum Bacteroidota; class Bacteroidia; order Chitinophagales; family Chitinophagaceae; genus Phnomibacter. The sequence continues at coordinate 25,712 of JBBQXO010000051.1, read as the reverse complement.
TGTGGATGTTACAGTGATGCGTGCAAGAGGACAGCTTTTTCAGGAAGTTGGAACTGATAGTCTCAGTAATTTATACATGATGAATATGCTGAATAAAACTACTAAACCAATACATGTAGAAATGAAATTAGAAAATTTTCCAGGTCGCATAAATCTTGTAGGAAATGAATTATTGAATACTCCTGCAGAAGGTTCGGCTGAGGCTACATTTTTTGTGGTCATCCCTAAATCTGCTATTCTTAAAAGAGATAGTAAAGTAGTGATTGGTATATATCAGGAGGGCAAAAGGATCCGAAAAATAACCACTGGATTTTTAGGGTATACAGAATAGAAGCAACAGGATTAAAATTAATTGATCATAATAAATAGTTACCATGGGAGTTAAATGGAATTGGGGGACAAAGCTGATTGTTGTATATAGTAGTTTTGTGATTTTTATGTTAGGTATGGTAACGCTTTGCTTGCGCCAACATTTTGACCTTGTTACGCCTGACTATTATGCACAGGAATTAAAATATCAATCGGTGATTGATGGACAGCAAAACAGTAACCGGCTTCAAAAGAGTGTCCTGATTGAACAGAATACTTCTGGGGTTTCGGTACATTTTCCGCAGGAATTATCTCGTATTGATAGCGGGGTCATTCAGTTTTACCGGCCTGATAACCAAATTCATGATTTCGAAAAACTTGTAATGGGTGGGTTAGATTATGCCATTTCCTCTACAGATTTTGTTTATGGATTGTACAAGGTAAAGTTGATTTATTCCTCAGGTGGGCTTAATTATTTCGATGAGCAATCTTTATTTATTAAAAAATAATGATGAGCAGTTTTCTTATTTGGAGTGCTTTAGGGATGGGGTTTGCCGGCAGTTTCCATTGTATGGGAATGTGCGGACCGCTAGCGTTAAGCATAACCATGCCCGGTAAGGCAGGTCAATCCCAATTTGCTGCTGCAGGCTATTTTTTAGGAAAAACATTTACTTATGGATTGCTTGGTTTAGTCTTTGGTTTTTTTGGACAACAACTCAGATTGGCTGGTATGCAGCAAGCCTTATCCGTTACCATGGGTATCTCAATGCTACTTTTCGTGTTTCTTACTATTGCAAAACCATCTTTGTTTCATCAAAATAAATTTACTAACTGGGTAAATAGCCGACTGACACCTATTTTTTCGTATTTGTTTAAGCAAAGGCAAGGAGCAATCACTCCGGTAGTTTTTGGCATGCTCAACGGGTTATTGCCTTGTGGGTTGGTGTATTTTGGATTAACTGCAGCCATTGCAACAGGAAATGCTTATCAATCATCCTTATTTATGCTGCTTTTTGGGTTGGGTACCATGCCTGTAATGTTCGCCTTTTTATTTTTATCCCGGCAATTTGGCTATCGTTTCCGATTATTTTTTTTACGATCAACACCCTATGTCATGGCTTTACTAGGTGTTGTATTGGTTTTAAGAGGGCTTGATCTTGGAATACCCTATGTTTCCCCTGTATTGGAGTCTCTTTCTTTGGCTCCTGACAGACATGCCGAAGTTTTAGGTTGTCACCCTTAGAAATCCCTGTTTTCTGCTACCCAACTTTTTATGTAATCTGCTATTTGATGCGTCGTGGTTCCCGGTGGAAAAAGTGTACCCACCCCAAGTTCATTAAGTGTGGTCATATCATCTGCTGGAATAATTCCGCCCCCTGTAAGCAACACATCATTCATTTGATTGGCTTTCATCAGGGCAATCAGCCTTGGAAAAACAGTCATATGTGCTCCACTGAGAATACTGACGCCAATGGCATCCACATCTTCTTGTAAGGCAGCATTTACTACCATTTCAGGCGTTTGCCGAAGACCCGTGTAAATGACTTCCATTCCTGCATCACGCAAAGCGGTTGCAATTACTTTGGCACCCCGGTCATGGCCATCCAATCCCACTTTGGCTACCAATACCCTTATCGGACGATTATTCATAGGAAACATGTTCTGTTGCAGCCCCAAAAGTACGGGGAATGGACTATGTAAATCCTGATTTTTGGCAGGATCCCATCTCGACTCACCCGGCGTCCTTATCTTTATTGCAAGCAAATAGAAAAAATATGGAATATCGTACTTTTGGAAATACATCATTAGAGGTTAGTGAAATAGGTTTTGGAGCATGGGCTATTGGTGGCGCAGCCAATGTAGGAGGCGTCGAAATCGGGTGGGGGCCTTCGGATGATGCAGAATCTGAAACGGCTGTTTTCAGTGCCCTCGATGCGGGAATTAATTTTTTCGATACAGCAGATTTTTATGGTCTTGGACATTCCGAAACCCTGTTGGGTACCTGTATAGGAAATAATAAGGAAGCGCTGATAGCAACGAAGGTGGGGCAAAAAGTTAGCAAAGAGGGATCTATACAAATTGACTATTCAAAAAATTACATAATTGAAGCATGTGAAGCTAGTTTGAAGAGATTGCAGCGGGAGACTATTGACTTTTATCAGTTGCATGTAGCCCGGCTCGCCCACCTGCAGGATGGTGAGTGTATAGAGGCTATGGAGCAATTAAAAAAGGATGGTAAGATCCGTTATTGGGGTTTGTCACTGAATACATTTGAACCCGGTACTGAAGCAAATTTTTTATTGGAAGGCGGCTTAGGCAATGGTTTTCAACTGGTGCTCAATATGATCAACCAAATAGCCGTGCCGTTGCTGCAACCTGCTTCTAAAAAAGGAATGGGGATTATTGCAAGAATGCCACTTCAGTTCGGATTACTCAGCGGGAAGTACAAGCCTGATGCCCGTTTTGACGAAAGTGACCATCGCCATAAGCGGCTAACCCCTGTTATTATTGAAAGAACGATTGATATTCTTAGAGCTGATGTAGTACCACTTGCCAAACAGTACAATACAAATCTGGCCGGGATGGCACTAAGTTTTATTTTAGGTTTTCCTGAAGTAAGCACCGTTATCCCCGGCATTCGTAATCCCGATCAGGTGCATAAAAATACCAGTTCTTTGGTAAAGCTGTCAGCCAACGACCATCAATATCTGAGAGATTTATTTGATGGCAAATGGAAAGTACTATTAGACATTATTCAGAAGCAAGGGTAATGTAGAATTATTCCCAATTTGTAAACATTTATTCCGATACTGTAACCATTTTGTTTACCAGTTTTGGTGGTATAAAATCGTATTTTATTGGCAGCGCGTCCAATGTCAACGGGTGTCCATGTTACTCCTCCATAAGAAGTGGCAAAGCCCTGTGAAACGTTACCTGCATAGCCAGGCAAGGCATCAGTAAAACCGTAACTGAATTCTCTTGCTTTTGTGTCAGACACCAGGTTTAGTTCTTGCCAGGTTTCACTACCCTTGGTTGTCTTTGCTATACGTTGCTGTTTTTCCTCAGGGTTTGGATTATAGGATTGAATAGTTACATATCCGGTATTTCTCATGGGAAAAGACACCTTCCTGATGGTTTCAAATGGTCGGGAGCTTTGGTACACTTTTTTCCATGATGCACCGCAATTAGTTGTTTTCAAGATTAAAGCATTTGATTGGGCTATATCCTCTGAACTTGCCGCACAGGCAATACTTTCTTTTTTATTGAGCATTTTTAAATCAAAAAGCATTTTGCAATCTTTTTGCATGCTTTGTGAGCGCCAGGGTTCCTTCCATCCACGGATATCATGATATTAGCAGGACTGCCAACCCTGCTTACTCCATAGATATAATATTTGTAATCAATTGCTCCTTGGTTTATGTATTGTTCCTTTACAATAGCTAGTGCACACAATCCCTTTATACAAGGGCCTGAACAGTTTACTGCATTCCAGGTTTTGCCGCCATCTTTTGTTTGGTATAGCGGAATGGTATCGGATATATTGGGAAAATAATCGTTGCCAACGGTGCCGGCAAAGCCCCGAAGGCTGTCAATAAAGGCAATGCATCGGAAAAAAGTCCTTTTGCTCTAATTGTTTCTCCCAGAATTTACCTTCATCCCGGCTATGATAAATACGACCGTAACCATTTACATACCAACCTTTATTTTCGTCAACAAAGCAAATATCATCCTGTTTACCCGGATAATTTTTAGTGATTAAGCTTGTCCATACACCGGGCAAAGCATGTGTTTTCTCTTGCATTAATCCGCTCTTGGTCAGTATGATATCTTGCGGTTGCACTTTTGCAGCTTCTACCTTGCTTTGTGTAGAATCTTCTACTAACTCAGGGCCTGTATTCATAGAAGGCGCATTCTTTTTCAGTATTTCAACTTCTGCACTTTTCAGGCTGAAATTATTGAAATAACTGAGTTTCAAATTTTAGGTAAAAGCAGGATAAACGCCAAGCAGAATGAAACTAAAATAAAATGTGTTGAAGAATACGTGTGCCTTATTCATTTTTGGAAATGCCTTATCAGAAAAATACTTGTCAAAAATTAAGATACAGTGGGATTTTTAAAATAGAAATTAAATCAGATCAAAACGATACCCATACTTACACTTATACATGACAGGTTTTGCAAAGATTTCATGCATTTTGCCTAATCAACTTTTATAGATGCAAAAAAAGCATCTTTTATTTTCGTATCCGCTTTTCCAGCACGGTTGGTATGAATGACGTTAATGCTATATACACCTTCTACAAAAATCCATGCCGTGATGGTATTTGTTTCACCTTTTTCTGTTTTTCTCTCAACCACCATTTCCATAGCATCTATTCCGGATATATTTTTCATGTCTTTGGTAATAAGTTTGGCATCCTCTCCCAATGTGGAAAGAAATCCTTGTTCAGTCTGATCCCAGAATTCTGGCTGCATGGAGGCTTCTGATAAAGTGGCTGCATCAAGTCCGTTTGACTTTTGCAGGTCGCTTGCCAATGCAAGGAAATTAGCAGAACTGTCTGCCAATCGCAGATTAAGCAAAATTGCCGCACCCATATCCTGTGATATAGGCTTCTCCGGAAATTGAATGCTTACTTTGTCTGTAAGCTTTATTTTTTCATTAGCTGTTTGGCTATGGCCAATAAGTATGCTTCCAAAGAAAGCGGTCATCAACATCAAAAAAACTTTAGATTTCATCATTTTTAATTTTATAGTGTGATTAGATTTTTTTTCAAAATTGCGTGATTGGTATAATTAATTTGAATATTATTACATGAGTAACAAAAAATGGGGATAAATGGATTAAATCAGATTTCCATCAATACGTTGATCCCCTGGATTAGATTGCCTTTAACTAATATCTAATTTTGACCGTTTTTCGTTGCTATTTGCTGCCCTGTTATAACCCTCCAGCTCCCTAAATAGTTGGAACGTTATTCAAATTGTAAACGAGGTGGGATGGAAGCCGTAAAATGATTGTAATGCATCGGTTTTAACCTCATTGGATATAAATCCTGCCAAGTCGGTTCGCTTACAAACTCAATATTTTTTTTAGTCATAGCCAATATGGTAAAATAAGGAAGATCACCTACTTATAAATAATCATAGGGATTTTAGAAGAATGCAGGTTGAAGAGATAAGGGCATCCCTTTTCTTAGGTAGGGTTAGTTTTATCTGGAAAAAAATTTCTCGAAGTTTTTCATGGCGTTCTTCGGAAAACATCCTTTTGGGTTTCCAGGCTTCGGGTAACATAATAAGATAAACTATCATTCCCATTTTCAAAAAAGCGGACCTCCATACCAGTTTCACGAAATAAGGGTAGATGTAGAGAATCCATCAAGGTTCTCTTATCGAATTGATTAAACACCTCATCGTCCGGTTCGGGATCACTATGGCCAATAAGCATCAGATGCTTGAATTTTACAGGAGATGGAATCCACCAAAGGTAGCTCCCATTGTCGCTTATGGCGGTGGGTAGATTCATTTTTGAGCCAAAGAAATTAAGTGCTCCTGCTGAATAATACCCCCGGCAATAAATAATGGTTTCTTTTTGAACCGAATCGGGTAGGGAATGGAAGTTTTTTGCCACCATTTCAGTAAGTGCTTTCCAGCCAAACATATCTGAATAATCCTGTGGTAGTGGATGGTTTTGTTGATCTTCCCATTTAAAACCCAAGGCTTCTGTCATCCCGATCCTTTTAAAATAGGCTGCCAGCTTTTCAGGTTTATAAATCGGAAGCCCTAATGGAATAATGAAAATTCCGAGCAAGGCAGGAAGTACCAGTGGCAAAGGTTTCAAAACCGGGGGCCATTTCCTGCTCCACTGTTCGATGCTTACAGCGCCAAAGGCAAATAAAATCGGATAAAGTCCCAGCGTATAATAATCTTTGCCACTCCCCAATATAAAAAGTACCAATACCGTGAGGTAACCGAAGCCATACCAGCGGAATTTGGCCCATTTCTTTGTGAATAGAAGCGTAATCAATCCGCTGATCCAGACAAATAGGAAAATAAAATTCATCATCAATTGACCTACCAAAAAATCAGTCGTCCCGAGATAAACCAGTTGTGTTTCCCGTAATTCCTTCATGTGGTGTATTACCGGAAACCGATGATTGTATTGCCAATACAAATTGGGTAAAAATATCAGGAGTGCTACACCGGCTGAAATGTATAGTAAAGGATTCAGGAATATTTTTCGTTCTCTAGTAAGCATTAGCCCTAACAATATTCCAGAAAGAAAAAATAGGGTGGTGTATTTACTCATAACCCCTAATCCACAACAAATACCAAAAATCAATAACCATTTTTTCGACGGGAGCATTTGAAAACGGATAAAGGAATAAGCAATTGCTGTCCAGCAAAAAATTTCCAGAAACCCCGGTTGAAATAAGAAAAAGACCCTCAAAAAGGCTCCAAAAACAAAACAGATAAATAATAGAAAAAGAGCCCTTGTTTTGCCACCGAGTAGCAAAACAAGGTGCCCACATAAGCCAAAAGTGAAAGCGCCAAAAAGAGCAGGCCAACATTTCACCCAAAACATACCATTTCCCAGTTTTAGAGTAAGCCAGGAAAAAACACTTAGTAGCGGAGGAACTTCCATATAGCCCCAGTCCATATGATGGGCATAATCGAGGTACAGGTATGCGTCCCGATGCGGTTCATAGAAATTATCCTGCAGCAAAAAAGGTAGTGCAAAGCGAACTATTACAAGAAGTATGAGCCAATGAATTGGTTTCAATGGATGGTTGTTTTAAATTTTACTTTCTTCTACTAATCCGCCATCAGAGATAGGGTATATTTAATTCTTGTTATAGTTTCGTCCTTTCCTATAAGCGTGGCAATATCAAATACACCGGGTCCAAATTTTCCCCCTACCAACATTACACGAAAAGGTAACATCAATTCTCCTGGTTTCAAAGTATTTGCAGCGGCAATTTCTTTAAAAACAGTTTCAAGGGTCTCTTTCTCCCAAAATGTATTGAGTACGAAAGAAAGAGTTAACTCACTAAAAAATAGGACCTTCTTATCATCCCATTTAGGCTTTATACTCGCTGTATCTATTTCAAGAGGTGCTTTGAAAAAATAACCCGCCTGTAATCCGAAATCGGTTATAAGGGTACAACGGTCTTTAACCATGTCAATTATTTGCAGCAACTTTCCTTCTTCCGGCAAATCTAACCCTGCATTTTTCAAAGTATAGGAAACATCGGGTAATAATTCGGTTGCTGATAGTCTTTTAATCCATTCGTGGTTGAACCATTTTGCTTTTTCAAAATCAAATTGTGCTCCGGCACTATGAACCCTTGCTAAATCAAATTGCTCTACCATTTCATCCAGTGTAAATATTTCCTGTTCTGTTCCGGGGTTCCAGCCTAATAGGGCAAGCAAGTTGATGAAGGCCTGAGGCAGGAAACCGCGCTCCCTAAAGCCTTCTGTAAATTCATTTTTCTTTTCGTCTCTCCAATTCATTGCAAAAATGGGGAAACCATATTTGTTGCCATGTCGCTTGCTCAATTTCGCACCATCAGGTCCCATAATCAAAGGTAAATGGGCCCAAACAGGCATTTCTTTCTCCCATCCAAGATATTTCCAGAGCATTACATGCACCGGAGCGCTGCTCAGCCATTCTTCTCCCCTGAAGGCATGGGTTATTTTCATCAGGTAGTCATCCACCACTACAGCTAAATGGTAAGTAGGCATACCATCCCCTTTCAGCAAAACCTTGTCATCTACCTGCTCTGTTTGAAAACTGACTGTTCCCCGGATAGCATCTTCCAGCGAAACCGTTTCATGGTCGGGCATTTTTATACGAATCACATAAGGAACTTCTGCAGCCAGCAAACTTTGTACTTCGTCATCGCTCACCGACAGGCTATTCTTCATCTTCATCCGGGTTTCGTGCCCATATGTTGGAGAAGGGTTTTCCGGGGTTTTATATGTCTGCCGCATGTGCTCAAGCTCCTCCGGAGTATCAAAAGCTAAATAGGCATTCCCTTGGGCCACCAGTTTTTCAGCATATTCACGGTACATTGATTTTCTTTCACTTTGTCTGTAAGGGGCAAAAGGGCCTCCCAAGGCAGGGCTCTCATCGGGAAGCAATCCACACCATTCAAGGCAATCTTGGATGTATTGTTCTGCTTCGGCTACATAACGGGTTTGGTCAGTATCCTCAATTCTTAAAACAAATTGTCCACCGTGTTTCTTAGCAAAAAGGTAATTGAAAAGGATGGTGCGGACGCCACCCAGGTGCAATCCTCCGGTAGGGGAGGGCGCAAATCGTACTCTAATCGTTGAATGCATAATGGCAAAGATAAAGCCCGGGTGTTTTTTCGGGTCATTAATGATAATTTTGTCAATATGTTTTATGTTACGTCTACGCCATTTTGGGTGCGTATGCTCTTTCCGGCGGGCCTTACCTGGAAGGGGCCTGCTCAGCAAGGTGCAGTTTATTTGACCTTCGACGACGGGCCAAGCCCTGAAATTACCTCCTTTGTGCTAGACCAATTACAACAGGCTGGGATGAAAGGGACTTTTTTTTGTATAGGAGAAAATGTAAAATGTTATCCGGAAGTATTTGAAAGAATTAAATCGGAGGGACATCAAATTGGAAATCATACCTACAACCATTTAAATGGCTGGAACAACTCTGCTGAAAATTATTTTCAAAATTATCTGCAAGCAGATCGTTTGATTGGTTCTTCGCTATTTCGCCCTCCTTTTGGTAAAATTACCAAAAAACAGGTGGTAGCCTTAAGAAACCATAATCCGGGCATAAATATTGTGATGTGGAGTGCGGTAACAGGCGATTTTGATCAATCGAAATCAGGTGAATGGTGTACCAATATTGCGTTACAGCATTTGCAGCCTGGAAAAATTATTGTTATGCACGACAGTGAAAAGGCTTTTCCAAGGTTAAAAGTTATGCTGCCTGCCATTTTAGATTATATAAAAAAGGAGGGAATTTTAACCGCATGTTTATAAAAAAAGTCTGCATACCTTTTAGATATGCAGACTTCGATTTTTTACAATCATTATGTTTTAAAGGGTAATTTCTTTTCTTTCGCCATTGATTATGAGGATGGCCTTATTATCGCAAGTGCCATCACCGAAGTTCAAAATTGCTTTTTTGTCATTACGGGTAATGTGAACGACTCCTTTTGAAATCCAACGGCAACGGAAGGCTTTGAAAAGAGGTTCAACTATAGTTCTGGACCATTCTACGCGCTTCCCGTTTTTCTCACTAACCCCTTTTGCGCGGCCAGTAATTTCAAAAGCGTCATCAAAAGGGAATCCGGGTGTGCCTAATCCTGCTACCTGCTTGTTGGTATGAGTGGCATTCCATACAATTACGCCACCACCGGGAAAAGTCAGTTTACCACCTTCAACCGTTCTGGTAAAAATGCGCACATCTGATGTGCTGTTGTTTTTGGTTGTGTGCTTGCCCTCCACCTTAATATCGTTTACATAGAAACCGTCGAAGCGGGTGACTGCCGTTGCTTCGGGGCGAACCATAGGGGCAGAATAAACTGTAATAATTTTACCTTTTCTGGTTTTGCCATCACGGCCTTTACAGCCATTTCCATAATTAATAATTACAGTTTTCGGAAATGCGGTGAGTTCTCTTGGTGTAATGGTTACTGTGAAACAACGATTGCCAACTGAGTCCTGATTAATTTCTGTCTCATTATTCAATCCGATATCAGGCATACCAATATCGTCTAAAACCCCCAGTTCCTGTTCGTGGATTTCAGTAAAAATTTCATCAGCGGCAGCATCATCTACAGTAAGTTCTGTAAGGGTAACAGATTCTTCTGGTGTTGCTGATTCGAGATTTACTTCTTTATTACAGCCTGCAATAATGAGCCCTGAGGCAGCGATGAAAAGCCCAAACGGCTTAAGTGCATTTTTAATTTTCATGATTTTTGCAATTTTATTATAAAGTAGACTGAATATATCATAACGGGTTTAATGCAACTGATAATATTTTTAACAAAAAAAATCTTCGCTATAGCATATACTTTTGTCTATATGAATTTTATTGATACACATGCTCATTTGTATGCAAATGCCTTTGATAAGGATAGAGAAGAGGTAATGAAAAGGGCTTTAAAAGCCGGTTTGAGGCGGTTTTACCTGCCGGCGATTGACAGTGAAACACATGATAGCATGTTGGAAATGGAGCTCAGTTATCCCGGTGTCTGCATGGCCATGATGGGTTTACATCCTTGTTCTGTTAAAGAAAATTTTCAAAAGGAATTAGATTTGGTGGAAAATTGGCTTTCAAAAAGGGATTTTGCCGCTGTTGGAGAAATTGGACTTGATTTTTATTGGAGCCGGGAATTTGAAGCAGAACAGATAAAGGCTTTTCATACACAGATTGAGTGGGCGCTGCATAAAAACCTGCCTATTGTAATACATACCCGGCAAGCTATTCAAGAAACCATTGATATTGTACAGCATTATAAGGGTAAGGGCCTTAAGGGTATTTTCCACTGTTTTGGTGATGGCTATCCTCAGGCAAAACAAATTATTGATTCAGGCTTTTTGCTTGGAATTGGCGGAGTTCTTACTTATAAAAATAGTGGATTGTGTGAAACGCTCAAACAGGTTCCTTTGGAAGCTATTGTTCTGGAAACGGATGCACCTTATCTATCGCCTGTACCTTTTAGGGGAAAGCGCAATGAAAGCAGCTATCTGTTGCATATTGCTCAAAAATTATTGGACGTTTATCCCATAAGTCTTGAGGAAATTGCAGCTGTTACTACCGCCAATGCAGTAGGAATCTTTGCGGCAGGAAATTCTACTGGTTAATCGAGTTCGGATTAAAACTATAAAGATCATTCTTTAGGGCACCTCTAAAAGCCAATCAGACATGGGTTTTTAGAGGCGTCCGTATATACTTTTGAGCGTAATTATAAATTAAAAAAGGCTACTCAGATGGAAAATTCCTGATCTGAATAGCCTTTTTTAATTTTGAATTTAAATTATTGCTTCATGAATCGCTGAACAACGGTTTCACCGTCTGTATTAACGATTTTCAACATATACATTCCTTTTCCAAGATTTCCAATATTTACTGAAATGGTATTGTTTCCACGATCCAGCTGATTGACACTATTATTTACAATCCGGCCATTCATATCTACTATGCTTACCTCTAGCCTGTTGCGACCCGGTGCATAAATCATTGTATTAATCGTGTTTATAGCAGGATTTGGATAAAGTGCATTTATTTTCAAATGTGTATACTCAATACCATCAATTTTTACAATGGAACTCAAGGTGGTTTTGCCATCAGTATCTATTTGCTTCAATTGATAGTAGTAAGTAATGGTATTGGTTTTAATATCCCGGTATTCATAATTCAATTTCCGTTGGCTATTGCCATCTGTTGCCTGAGTTGCTACATAGCCAACCGATCCAAAATCTACACCATTAATGGACCGAAGTACTTCGAAACCACGATTGTTTACTTCCGTGGCAGTTGCCCAAGTCAAAAGATTGTCATTTCCAAGGCGCTGTCCGGCAAAACTGATCATGTTTACTGGTAATACACCATTAATTTCATCTGCACCAATATCAGGTGTGGTAGCATTTCTTGGGTCGCCATCGTAATCTACAGTAATGAAACCAATAGGTTGAGCCTTACTCTCCACAAAGCTCTGCACAGCATTGCTTACATGAAGGTAATTGGCATTGCCTGTAGTGGTGCTTATAAATGGTGGAAGCTCTTCAAAACTCGCCTGCTCTCTGTTTCCAAAAAAGGCTTTTACATCATCCGTAAAACGATTTGGGTTGGTAATGGTTGTTGTTCCCTCTGCATAAGTCCATCTTGTATTATTACTAACATTTGGATTCACCCAAAAAAGATTGTTGTTTGAAGTGGTAGCATAATTTGCAGGAATTACTGCATTGGTACCACTCATTCGGCGAAGGGCAGCGCTTACTCCATTCGCAGGGGAATTAGCTCCGCTATTTCCTGTGTTGGAAATGTTAACAATAATGGTATTTCTTAAATCAAGATTGGCAATATCTGGTGAAAACTGAATGCCTGTAGATCCAAAAGTGCCTCCTGCACTGCTTGCATTCAAATAAATAGTATTAAAGTAAACCTGGTAGCTATTATCGGAAGTACCCATCAATGTCATTCCATTTACTGCACTTAAGCCAGTAGCAGCAGGAGCTAATATATTACCGATGTAGTTGTTGTAAATAGTACCAACAGCTCCCACGGTAGAAGACATATTACCCCATATGCCATGCGAAGATTCATTGGCGGTGTTTGATATGGTATAAATAAGGTTTCGGAACGCGCTTTGAGTAACACCGCCTAAACGGATACCCGCTGTAAGGCCAGTACTGGAAAGATTATATACCTGATTGCGGCTTACCGCACTATTGGTAGCATCTGTGCTGATACCATATACAGTGCTGGATGTGCTGGTCAGATCTCGGATGGTGTTGTTCATCACATCCGTATATTGATTATCGCTTACCGTTACCATGACGCCAACAATTGTGGCAGGCAAAGAAATGGTGTTGATCATATTTCCGGAAATCACATTATGCTTGTTCATAGACGATCCGCTGGAAGCAATGATACCAGTAACAGACCCCCCGGTTACTCCGGTAATGTTGGAAACAATATTACCGCTTACAGTTTTAGCTGCTCCTGTAGAAGCTACAGAAACACCTCCACCATCACGGGTTTCAATTCCTACAAAATCGTTTACACCTGCCAGACGGATAGTCGAAAAGTTATTGGCGGAATACTCAATGGTTGAAGTTGGTGAAGATAAAGCATCGCTTGTGACATATAAACCCTTGGTTACTATTGGAGAACCTAGTGTTCCGACTGCTGTTCTGGTAAAACCACCTTCCCCAATAATATTGCTTTTAATGTTTTGAGTACCTGACCCTATCATGGATCCACTCACTCTTATGAAGTTAATTTCACCTGTTGTATTATGTGCAATATTATTATATTGGTTATTTTCAATGGTTAGGGTCATTAAATTACCAGCATTATGAATAAAATAAACATATCCTATAGGATTAACATCGCGGTTGGTATACGTTAAAAAAATGTTAGCTGCAATTCGTAAAGTGGCATTACTATTCGAGAGACTATTATAAATAGACTCTACTGTGCAACTAGCGACTCCTGTTCGTGCAGAAAGGACATTGCCATTGATACTAATATTAGCAGCTGGATTTACAGGAAATACAGCGCCAACTGAGTTGCTCACTGAAATTCCGCGAATGGCGGTTGCTATATCTTCCCCGTTTGAAGTATATGCAGTGTTCTTATTTATACTTGATGTAATTACATTGACAATCATAATACCAGTAACAATCTTAGGCACATTTGGGTAGTCAGAAAAAACATTCGAATAACCAAAAGGAAGTATCGAGTTTCCAGTATTCAAGGAAACTGGATTGCTTTGACCAATGGTAATATTATCACTCATAAAGTTGGGACTACCAACGACAACTATCCCAAGGTTTACTTCAGAAATGCTATTTTCATTGATTGTTATGCTCCTGTTTCTGCCGCTATTATTTGTTGCACTACTCAACGCAAGACTTGTAGAAGCATGATTAGAATTTGAATATATAGCCATAGAGTTGGGATAAGTACGATCTAAACTTATGGTATTCGATAAAATTGCAATATTTTGCGTACCGTTTATGGTACTTGCACTTAAAAGGGCAATCGCCCACTCCGTCATATTATTGGCCCCTAATGTTATGTTAGTATTCGCTGGATTTTCTTCAATAGTAAAATTTTGAAGGATAATAAAATCACCTCCCACTACTTTAATAACAGCATCAGTTAGTGAACCGGCGCCATGGGCAGGAGAAGCCGTAAGTTTTTTGCCTCCTCCGTCAATAGTAATATTAGCAAATGGGCCACCAGTAGCTGTTATAAGAAAACCTCCTGCAGGAGCTACCTCATCATTAGTTACATTTATCAAGACACTAGTTGCAGGCGTTCCAAGGCCGTTCAAGGCTGTAATGGCAGACGCAAGCGAGGGGTAATTTGCATTAAGGCCGCCTCCTCCGTTGGTTGTCACTTGAGCAAATGAATAAAAGGTGGCTACAAGTAATGCAGCCATAAGGTAAATACGTTTCATGCGTTAAAATTTAATAATTAGTAGTTAAAAGTAATATTTAATCCCAGATTATCATAATTATATGGAAGTGAACTATAAAATTCCCATAATAAAGGTAATCAAAATTCCCAAAAGGGGAGCATTTTTAAATAAAAAAATATTATATAACAGGCTATGAATCACCCCATAGCAGCAAGAAATTAAATATATATGGATGCAAATAAATACCACCATTGCGGTTATTGTTCTTAGATGCTCTTGAAACATATCAAATACGTCAATACTTTACTAAGGGTTCAAAAACAATTAGTCAGAATAAATTTTACATAACTAGTGCCAAAACACTATTTTTGCACTCCTTAAAAAAGAGAGGTGCCCGAGTGGTTGAAGGGGCTCGCCTGGAAAGCGTGTATATGGGTAACTGTATCGAGGGTTCGAATCCCTTCCTCTCTGCTTTTTTAAAAGTTAAATTTTACAACTTGCACCCAGGTAAGCCATTGCTGCAATTCCGGTCTCAATAGCATTTTCGTCGAGGTTAAAAGTAGGTGTATGAACCCCGCTAATTATGCCTCTTGCTTCATTTCGCACTCCTAATCTAAAAAAGCATCCGGGAATCTTTTGTGCGTAGTAGCCAAAATCTTCTGCCCCCATTCTCATTTCAGTTTCTTCTACCTGTCCGTCCTGCATCAAACCTTTGGCATGATTCCAGGCATTTTCAGTTAAGGTTTCATCATTCAATACAGTTGGATAACCATTGTCAATAAACACCTCACCTATTGCACCCATCGCTTCACAAATGTGTGCAACGTGCCTTTTTATGAGTAGTTGTGCCTCGCGGCGCCATTCTTCATTCAGACAGCGCAAGGTTCCCATTAGTTTTACTTCAGCAGGGATAACATTGGTGGTGCTTCCTCCCTGAATGGATGTAATACTTAAAACCGATGGGTTCAACGGATTGTTGTTTCGGCTTATGATTTGTTGAAGCGACACAATTAAATGTGAAGCAACAAGAATGGTATCAGTAGTAAGTTGCGGCGCTGCGGCATGGCCTCCCTTACTTTTAATCGAAATAAATATTTCATCGGCAGAAGCCATTACGGTGCCTTTGCGAAAACTCAATTTGCCCACATCGAGCCCTGGGTGCACATGGAGCGCAAGAATTCCTTGTGGAACAGGATTCTCAAGAGCTCCATCCCGTATCATATAGGTTGCTCCACCTGGATTACGTTCTTCCCCGGGTTGAAAAATCAATTTAACAGTTCCATCCCATTTATCACGGGTTTGCATCAGTACATCTGCCGCACCAAGCAAGCAGGCGGTATGGGCATCGTGACCACAGGCATGCATTACACCCGGCACCTTGCTCTTGTAAGGTACATCATTGGCTTCTTCAATGGGGAGGGCATCCATATCGGCACGTAAAGCCATTACCCTGCTATCGGGATTTTTTCCTTTTATGAGAGCAACGAGACCGGTACCTCCCATTTCAACAGGCACGATTCCTAACTGTTCAAGCTGATTTTTTACAAAGCTTACCGTTTCAAATTCTTTGTAACTCAATTCAGGATGGGCGTGTAAATGGCGCCTGATTCCAATATATTTATCCTTGCAGGCCGCAGCGAGTTGGCGGATTTCTTCTGATAAAGTCAATTGCCTGATTTTAAAGCTTTTTCAATAAGTTTTACTTCTTCTTCGGGACTGATATTGACTACATCCGGTACTACAAAAATGCCAGATTTGAGGATACCATTCAATTGCTTTTTAAGGTCTTCCGCCTCAGAGCGAGCAAGAAAGTCTCCCATCTTTAATTTAAAATAAGGTGCCTGATAAGCAAGATATATCCTGTGTTGCGGGAATCTGTTTGCCAACTGTCCTCTGGTCTGATAGGCAGTTTCGCGGTTGTTGGTATTCATCACCATGAGGCGATATCCTTTGAATTTTCCATTACTGGTTTTGAACTTGGATAAAATACCGCCATCACCTGTAAGCTTGTTAATCTGGTATTGTTTTTTGGCTAGCTCATCTAGTCGAAAATCACGAATTATCTCTACTACTTCTGTTTCTTCGGCCTGCGCCTTTAGAATAGTTCCGTGCATCAGCAGACCAGCCAGTAAGAAAATGCTTAATGAGATTTTTAAATTCATCATGTTTTTAATTATCTAAACAAAAATAGCCCACAAATTCATTCCCTGTGCATAGCGGGTCGTTAATAATTGCCAGATCCATCCTGACCAGCAATAATCTGAAGGCTGCTGCTGCATCCCAATCGGGTAGCTCCTGCCTCTATCAGTGCTTTGGCAAATTCGTAAGACCGGATACCGCCAGAGGCTTTGATGCCAACCTGATCTGCTAAGTGCGCCCGAATGAGTTTTACTGCTTCTACGGTGGCACCCATCTCGGCATAACCTGTTGAGGTTTTAACAAAATCGACCCCGGCAGCACCATAGATATCACAACAACGAATGATTTCCTCATCTGTAAGTACACCACTTTCTATGATTACCTTAACCGTTTTGTTCTTTGACTTGATGACGGGCATCAAATGATTAATCTCGTTGGCAAGGAGTAAATAATCACCATTTTTTATAGCTGTGTAATTGATTACAACATCGAGCTCATCTGCCCCATCTATCATTGCGAGAACTGATTCGGCTATTTTAGCCTCAACCGCACAATAGCCAAAAGGGAATCCAATAACTGTTGCCACTTTTACGGAACCAGGATGGCAAAGGCGGGAAGCTGCTTTTACAAAAAGCGGGGGAACACATACAGCGGCAAATCCGTTTTCTATGGCTTCATTACAGGCTTTTTCAACCTGATTGAGTAAAAGTCCCGGTTTTAAAACGGTGTGGTCAATAAAAGGGGCAAGATCTTTACCCGATTGAATCAATTTTTGCATGTTTTTTATCTTGAAATAAATTTTGAGTAGTCCATTCAATAGTTTCTGCAAACGCTTCCTGCCGCACTTTACAATCCTCCTTTTGGCAAATTTTGCAACAAAACGGTAAACATCCATCGGTATGGATAAAAAATTCTACAGCATCCCCAAAACCTCCTGTTACAAGTTTTGTAAGTTCATCTACTTTTTGGTGTGCTTCATGCAGGTTGTAATACCAGGGCAGCGTTAGGTGACAATCAATGTGAAGCCGATTGCCATATTTTATCAACCGGAGATTGTGCAGATCTATCCAGTCGGCTTTGCGGTTTACGTTCAGTAATGTCACTAACTTTTGAAGGAGCACTTCATCTGCTTCGTCCATGATACCTGCCAAACTGGTGCGCACAATTTTGTACCCTGTGATGATAAGGAGACAACCAAAAAGGAGCGCCATGGTACTATCCAACCATTGCCATCCTGTAATTTTCAAAAGCCAAAGACCCAGTATTAATCCTGCTGTAGACAGCGCATCGCTTAGCAAGTGCTTGCCAGATGCTGTAATGCCTGCAGAATTGGTTCGCTTACCTGTTTTTATGCCCCACCATCCAGCAGAGAGGTTGATGATGCCACTAATGGCCAACAGCCAAAGCCCTTGCTCTATTTGTTTTACAGGTTGCGGTTCAAAATATTTGAGTATTGCTTCATAAAAAATAAAAATTCCTGCCAAAACAATCAGGGTGCCTTCAATACCTGCCGAAATAAACTCAGCCTTCCCATGTCCATAAGGATGAGAAGTGTCTCTTGGTTTAGCTGCGATCCTAAGGCTGAGAAGTGTTATGATTCCGGCCACTACATTTACAATACTTTCAAGTGCATCCGTCAAAATAGATACCGATTGGGTCATCCAGTAGGCCCAGAACTTTACCATCAGCAATACAACACTGATCAGGGTAATATACCGCTGTACTCTGATGGCCGGTTTGTAACTATCCATGATTTTTTAATGCCTTAAACAATCTCAATGACCGGCGTAATGGGGCTGTTTTTGCCAAGCATTGCAGATACTCCACAGTATTTGGTAAGCGAAAGTTCCACAGCTTGTTTTACTTTTTCTAAGTTTTCAGGAGCAGTATGTACTTTGTAAACAATGGTGATAGCGGTAAATATTTTAGGATGGGTTTCTGTTGTTTCTGCTTCAGTTATAATTTCAAGACTGGTAAATATTACTTTTTTCTTTTTTAAGATGTCCACTACATCTATACCACTGCACCCTGCAAGCCCGGTCAGCAAAAGAGCCTTTGGACTAAATCCTAAACGGTTTCCTTCCTCATCATTTCCTCCATTCAGATTTTGAATAGTAAACTGCTCAAATTGGCTATCAAATTCTAAATTTTTTTTCCAGTAGGTGGTTGTTTTCATTAATTATGTTGGTGTTTTAGCCAATGGCTGATTTATATCTTTTTTCTACCTCATCCCAATTTACTATTTTCCACCAATTGCTCACGTAATCGGCTCTTTTATTTTGATATTTCAGGTAATAGGCATGTTCCCATACATCAAGACCCAATAAAGGGAATCCTTTTATTTCAGCTACATCCATTAAAGGATTATCCTGATTAGGGGTGCTCGAAATTTTCAGTTGTTTATTTTTATCTAGTACTAACCAGGCCCATCCGCTCCCAAACCGTTTGGCTGCAACCGTATTAAATTCATTTTGAAGTGTCGCTACAGAGCTGAATTGTTGCTCAATAATTTTCGTAAACCCATCAGATATTTTTTTGCCATCTGGGGTCATCCATTTCCAAAAGCTTTCGTGATTATAGTGTCCCCCTGCATTGTTTCTTAGGGTCGCTGAGTACTTAGAAATTTTGGACAAAATAGTCTCTAGGGGGTATCCTCCCAGATTTTCCATTTCAATGGCTTCTATCATATTTCTAGTATAAGCTGCGGCATGTTTGGTATAGTGTATTTCCATGGTCAAAGCATCAATATTCGGCTCGAGATCTTTGTAGCCATATCCAAGTGGTGATTGGTTAAAACCCGGCATAAAAGCGCCTTTTTTTACCATCTTGCTGCTACTGCCACAACTGCTTAGCAGGCTGGCAGATAAGCTACCCATACCAATTGTACCTATTGCAGCCAGCGAACTTTTTGAAATAAAGTTTCTTCTTTTCATAATTTTATGTTTTTTCCACGATTCCTCTTGCTTGTTTCCACCAGATTTTAAAGGTTTTAAAGCTGCGGTAATAAAACTCTTTATTTAATAATTCTGAATCATTAAGGGCTTTATAAGTTAAAAAAAATCCTACTGGAAGGAGCACCATGGAGGCCATCCACATGCCTCCAAAGGCTGACATTACCCCTTCTTTTGCTAGTTTTTCACCAAAGGTGTTCAATAGATGAAAGATAACAAAAAATATAATACCAAATACCAAGGGTGCGCCCAAACCTCCTTTTCTGATAATAGACCCGAGCGGTGCACCAATTAAAAAAAGTACAAAACAGGCGGCAGACAGGGCTATTTTTCTCTGCCACTCAATGTCAAATTTCCTTATTTCCTTTGATCTTTCTTTATAATTAGTAAAAAGGTATTCCATATCAGATTTAGCACTGCTCAATTTGCTGATGGCCATATCCATACAAACAGAATAGGCGCTATCCGGGATAATTCCTTTCAGACTTTTTTTTACCGGAGGTGTTGCTATCCGGTAATTGATGTCTCCGCTATCGTTGGCCGATACAAAAGATAAATAAGTGGCACTGGCCTTCATACTGGTTTCCGTAGATTTTTTCAAAGAAGCTTTTACAGAATCGTTGTATTTGGTAAGTTGCCGCATACTCAGCATCCTGAAATTATCCTTGAACAAGCTATCGGAGGTTTTTACCCGAAAAAAACTACTCAGGTCAAAAATCTTTTTATAGGAAGAAAAATGAATTCTCGTCAATTCTGTATTGACAGCATTTCTTAACCCCTGTTCTTCATATCGAGTTCCACTTTTTAAATCAAATTCGAGAAATCGCTTGTCTTCACTTACTGACATGCTTCCGCTATCAGCCAGTATCAGGTTGTCTTGTAAATAATTACCTCTTTCGTAAATCACCACATTTTTTATGCTGCTACCATCTTTTTCTTTCGACCCCAATTTAATGATAAAACCATCTATTTTGTCGTAAAAAACACCGGGCTTGATGTCAAAAGCAGGCTTGGTATAAACGATTTCATATTTTAGTTTATTCAGCTTTAGGTTGATAACGGGAATAATATTGTTATTGAACAAAAATGCAACACCAGAAACCAACAGGCTGACAAATAAAATAGGTCGCATGAAACGCAAAAGAGATATTCCTGCAGATTTGATGGCTATCAGTTCAAAGGTTTCACCAAGGTTACCAAAGGTCATAATAGTGCTAATTAGCATGGCAAGAGGCAGTGCTACCGGTACCCAACTGCCAGCTACGTATAAAATAACTTTCAACAAGGTAGGTGTATCAATACCTTTTCCTACGAAATCATCGATCCAAAGCCAGAAAAATTGTAAAATTAAAACAAATATGGCTAGCAGAAAAGTGGCCAGGAAAGGACCAATAAAGGCACGGACAATTAATTTATCGAGCTTGGTAAACACAAATGATTGGTAATTTGCAAATATGGAAGACTCAAAAGTAGCGTTTTCGCCTTCAGAATTATCGTTGATGATGAATTCTGAATTCATTTTAACGAAAAATCGGATAATTAGCAGGATTTATGACTTATTTGGTGCCCTGAGCACCTCTTTAGAAACTTGCTTGAATGTGGCTGGTCCAGTGTGGGTAGCACAGATTTCTGGTTCTCCAAAAATATCCAGAGGGGAGCAGCATATAGGCCTTCCTTGGGTAATGCTGGACTACCCTCGGGTTTTTAGCCGGGAAACTGGATTTCTGGCACTGCGTACATTTTTTTGGTGGGGGCATTATTTCACCGTGCAATGGGTGATTTCCGGTTCCCATCTAAAGAAAATAAATTTTTTTGAAAAACTCCGGGAAGCTCCCAATAAGATCAATGGGTACCAACTTTACGCCGGTTTTGCACAGGACCCTTGGGATAATGATATACCTCAGGTAGGCCTTTTAATGATGGGAGACCTATTGGGTGGAGAAAATAATTATAGTGGAAATGTTTTTAAAATAGGCCTGAAGATCCCATTTGAACAGTGGCAGCAACTACCTGAAATTACCCTCGAACTTTTTAAAATGATTGTTGAGGATAAATAAAAGATTGAATCGGGCGGTTTAATTACCCAAACGATGGAACAATTCCTTAATCTGATAGTCCCATAATTGCTTCTGATCCTTAATTTCGTTTTTTTCGGCGAAATCACTGATAATCAGTATGGTTTGGTTGCTTACCTCGGTTTTTTCGATTTTAAATTCGAAGTATTCGTTGGCAGGAGCTGTTACCCAATGAAATTTTATAAGATGGTCTTGTTCCCTTTCCACCACATCAGCTTGCTCAATTGATCCATTCCAATTGAAAATAAAATGGTTATCCCGATCGTCTACTTTATCGGCAAACCACTCCTGAAGGCCATTGCTGGTAGCCAGAAATTCAAATAATATGGCAGGGGAGCACCTTACAGGAAACTCCATGGAAAACATTTGTTTTTTACTCATTTGCAAAGCGGGATTAGCCGAACCGCAAAACAATGCGGGGTATGCAATAATAGAAAATTTATTCAACCCTCAAAATATTTTTTCGAAAATCAGTAAAACCTTCTTCATTTTTATAGGTGTTTGTGCTGATTTTGCAGGTATTTCTACCTTTTTAGTAAAGAAAATTTGGGTACGCATACCGAAGTAATGTACCTTGTGCTAACAAATCAACAGCATAATTGCTTGCTACTTTGAGAGAAATGCAGTGTTTTGGATATGAAGTGGGGGTGGAATAAGAAGAAGCGGCAAATGTGGAAAAGGAAACAACCTAACATTAAAATATCGTTTTATGAGCATGCGTCAACTCAAAATTACCAAGTCAATTACAAATCGTGAATCTCAAAGTCTTGAAAAATACCTACAAGAAATTGGGAAAGTCTCTTTGGTTAATTCTGAAGATGAAGTGCTTCTTGCAGCCAGAATCAGGCAAGGAGACCAACAGGCCCTTGATCAACTCGTTGGAGCCAATCTACGTTTTGTAGTCAGTGTAGCTAAACAATATCAAAATCAGGGTTTATCGCTATGTGATCTGATTAATGAAGGAAATTTTGGTTTGATTAGAGCAGCACAGCGATTTGATGAAACCAAAGGCTTTAAGTTCATTTCCTATGCAGTATGGTGGATTCGTCAATCAATTTTACAAGCGCTTGCAGAGCAAAGCCGCATTGTAAGATTGCCGCTCAACAAAGTAGGGTTGAGCAACCGGGTCGGCAAAGCTTTCAGTCAGCTTGAGCAGGAATTTGAAAGGGAGCCTACCTCCCATGAAATTGCTGAATTTCTTGATCTTGAAGTTGAAGAGGTAAATACTACACTAGGATTTTCTCATCGCCATATAAGCATGGATGCCCCTCTTGGAGAAGGCGAGGAGATTTCAATGATTGACCTGATGCCAAATCCCAATGCTGAAAGCGCCAATCAAAAGATGGACCATAATGAATCTCTTAAAACCGAGATTACCCGAAGTTTGAGTACACTTACTATCAGGCAGAAGGAAGTTTTATGCTACTTTTTTGGCATTGGTGTTGATAATCCTTTAAGTCTTGAAGATATCGGACACCATTTTTCCTTAACCCGGGAGAGGGTCAGGCAGATTAAAGACAAAGCGCTCATGAAATTGCAGAACAGCAGCCGATGCATGTTGCTTAGAGGTTACCTTGGCATATAGCCTGATCTTTTGGCCCCAAGGGTAGCCTTTTCTTATTTATTTTACCTTAATTTTGCAAAAGATTAAAAAAAGATGTAGCCATTGGTTGCATCTTTTTTGTGTAACTCATTGCTTATATAATTATATCATGTTCCAAAGTTTAAGTGACAAATTAGACATAGCCTTTAAACAATTAAAGGGTCAAAGCCGTATCAATGAACTCAATATTGCCAATACGGTCAAGGAAATTCGCAGGGCACTTGTAGATGCGGATGTAAACTATAAAATTGCCAAGGAATTTACTGATAAAATTAAAGAGAAAGCCAATGGTGAAAAGGTTTTAGCCGCTGTAAGCCCCGGGCAGTTGATGGTAAAAATTGTAAAGGATGAACTTACCGAACTGATGGGTGGGGAAGCTACCCCGTTTAATGCAAACGGTAACCCGGCGGTAATATTGATCGCAGGCTTGCAGGGTAGTGGTAAAACCACCTTTAGCGGAAAATTGGCTAATTATCTGAAGACCCAGAAAGGAAAAAGCCCCCTATTGGTGGCTGCTGATATTTATCGTCCTGCAGCTATCGATCAGTTGAAGGTGTTAGGCGGGCAGGTAAATGTGGATGTATATAGTGAGCCAGAGAATAAGGATGCGGTTTCCATAGTGCTAAATGCCATTAAAGAAGCCAAGGCAAAAAATAAGAATGTTGTTATTATTGATACCGCCGGCCGTCTTGCTATAGATGAAGTGATGATGACCGAGGTGGAAAATATCAAAAAGGCTGTTAACCCCACTGAAATACTATTTGTGGTGGATAGTATGACGGGTCAGGATGCGGTAAATACTGCAAAAACATTTAATGACAGGTTGGACTTTAGCGGTGTGGTTCTTACCAAACTTGATGGAGACACCCGAGGGGGGGCCGCACTGACTATCAAATACACTGTTACCAAGCCCATTAAATTTGTAAGCAATGGTGAAAAAATGGATGCCCTCGACGTTTTTTACCCGGAACGTATGGCTCAAAGGATATTGGGTATGGGTGATATTACGAGTCTTGTAGAAAAGGCTCAAGCCCAATTTGATGAGGAAGAGGCCCGTAAACTCGAAAAGAAAATCCGAAAAAATCAGTTTGATTTTGAAGATTTTATGCAACAAATACAGCAGATCAAGAAGATGGGTAACATGAAAGATTTGCTCGGAATGATTCCTGGTGTAGGAAAGCAAATTAAAGATATGGACATTCGTGATGATGCTTTTAAGGGAATTGAAGCCATGATCCAAAGTATGACGCCTTTTGAAAGAGCCAACCCCGATGTAATTGACCTAAGTCGCAAAAGGCGTATTTCAAATGGTTCAGGAAAGCCAATGGATGAAGTAAATGCCTTTATGAAGCAGTTTGAACAAATGAAGCAAATGATGAAGACCATGAATAAAATGCCTGCTGGAATGGCTAAAGGGATGTTTGGCAGATAAATTATCGCTTAAGGTATTGTTTTTGCGCTTTTTTTGTTAAAAAAAGAACCAAATTATTTGGCAGTTTGCTTCAACTGTTTATTTTTGCTTTTTAAACAATTATTTCTTCACCGCATTTAAATTTCTATTTATAATGCCAGTTAAAATCCGCCTGCAGCGTCATGGCTCTAAAAAAAGACCCTTCTACTTTATTGTAGTTGCAGATGCTCGTTCCCCCCGTGATGGTAAGTTCATTCAAAAATTAGGAACTTACAATCCATTGACCGTACCGGCCACTATTCAAATTGATCGCCAAAAAGCACTCGATTGGCTGCACAAAGGTGCTCAACCCACCGACACAGTGCGTCGTATTTTGAGTTTCAAAGGCGTTTTGTACCTCAAGCATCTGCTCCGTGGTGTGAAATTGGGTCTTTTTGATGATGCCACTGCCATGGTTAAGTTTCAGAAGTGGCATGAAGAGCATGAATCTGCTCTAGTACGTCGCGCTGATGAAAACAAAAAGAATCTGCGTGCCAGAAGACCTGCTCCTGTAATTAGAAAAGTAGAAACTGCTGAAGTTTCTTCTGACGTTGCCGGAGAAGCGCCTGCCAAAGAAGCTTAAATTTGATTATTGGTCAAATCTCATTCCCGACATTTCCTCTAAGGGTTATGTCGGGATTTTTTTTATTTCAATTTATAAGCAAAAATGCTTCAATCAACTGTTTCCATTGGTAAGATTGTGGCTACCTTTGGCTTAAAAGGAGAGTTGGTACTTAGCCATGGGTTGGGAAAAAAGTCTGATTTTAAAGGGGTTACGGTATTATTCGTTGAAATGAACCGCGGAAATGAAATCCCCTACTTCTTAGAAAATGCCAAGCCAAAATCGGTTGCTGAAACCTGGATTAAATTTGAAGGGATAGATTCAAAAGAAGCTGCTGCCTCTTTATTGCAAAAGCAGGTTTGGATGGCAGAAGATGCTTTTCAAAAAGCCGTTGCAGCTAAGGCTATCATTGCCTTATTGGGATATACCGTTATAGAGGATGGTAAATTGATTGGTACCGTATGTGAAGTAATTGAACAACC
>JBBQXO010000050.1:0-27909 GCA_038209595.1 Chitinophagales bacterium | reverse complement strand
TTAGAACACGTCGTACAGTTTCGTAAGAAATGCTTTCAGCAAACTCCAATTCAATCATTTTATCGGCCAAAAGTCGTAGAGACCATTTCGAGAAACCTTCAGGAGCTTTACTGCAACTTAGTGCTATCAAATGCGCTTCTAATTCTCCATCGGCTACTCGGTCGTACACTCTTGTAGTTGGACTATTCTCTAATGCTGCTTTAAAAAAGTTAGCGTTAAAGATTGGATAGATCGCTACGAGCAAGTGTTGATGAAAAGAAGTAAGAAGTGATGAATTATTTTAATAATGTCATTTATAAAAAGGTATTTTTTTCTGGAGAAAGCGGGATCTCAATTTATATTTCTTCTTGTTTTTAAAAATTTATCTCCGAAATTATTTATATCCATCAAAAGTTTGTGCCTTTTAAAATCTTCGTTTTCTTTAGGCAGCTTCGGCCGTTTAAAGGTAATATGGTATACCCACTTTACCGGGGTGAGAAAAAAAGATAAAGTTTCTTGAAAGGGTTATTATATGGTGGATAAACCAGTGCTGAATCCTGGAAGGAACTCTGATTTATCTGTGACTTTTATAAGGATCAGGTACCATATAGGCATAAGGTACGACTTTGAAAAAGCTGGGTGAAAGGTGCGTATAAACTGATTAATAAAGAAAAGGCTAACGGTTTCTTTTTGCCATTAAAAATTTTATCAAATAAAAGTTCCCATCACGTTTGCTTTTTCATCATGATGTATTTAGTTTATAACAACGGGGGCAACCGGCAGTCCAAAATTATTCTCTTTCTTCTGGAAAAATGATGGAAGAGAGCAACCCCTTTAATATTGATTTTATTAGAACTCAAACAAGTACTTTCCTGTCCTATTTGGTCCGCTCTATTTCCGCCGATTCTCAATTTATATTAACATTTGGGTATTATAAATCAGTCCCCCTTGTTTTTTATTTAGTTTGTATTTTTGCCCAAGTGATTGCCATTATTAAAGGAAACCCTGTTTTAAGGGAATCCCACAAAGGCATCATGCTCATAGTTATGGCAAAAAAATTACAGGTTTTTTTATCTTTCTTTGTCTTGCTGGCAGCCAGCTTTTTTGTTACCCGCTTTACGCTTGAAATAGCAGTAGAAAAGCAGCAGTGGGGTTTGAGTGCTTTGGGTGGTTTTGGAATGTTTTTTTTATTATCCATTTTCGGAAATGGCCTGATCAAAAAGCCTCAAAGCCTCGTTTTGATAAACATAGTGCTTTTGGTGGGCATCGTTATAGCTGTTTATCTTCGGGTGCCGAGTCTCAAATTTTTTCTGAAAATTCTTCCTGCTGTGGTAAGTTGTACAGAAGGTTTATTGGCCGGTTATTTTTTCCGGACTACTAAATCCTCCATGCGTTATGTATTACCAGCAGTGCTGATCCTTTTTCCCGTAGCCCTCAATTTTAATTTATACAAAATATGGGTGCATAAAGTAGAGTTTGGGAATTATTACGGAGAAGTAGCGCAACCGGATATTATTCCATTTCAATTTATTGGCAAGTCAGGAGGTCTTTTTTCAAACGAAACGGAAAAAGGAAAAGTAGTCCTGATGGATTTCTGGTTTATTGGTTGTCCTCCATGTTGGGTAAAATTCCCTCAATTAGAAGCTTTATATACCAGGTATAAAAACAATCCCAGGGTGGCCATATACGCTGTTAACCGACCTATGAAAAAGGATGAAGCCGGAAGGCTGTTTACTGCTATTGAAGAGAAAGGGTATCATTTCCCCGTTTTGGGCGGTACTCAAGAAGGCATGGATGCTTTTGGGGTGTACGTATATCCAACCGTCGTATTATTAAACACCCGGGGAGAGGTCGTATTTATGGGAGAAATTGAAAAGGCTGAAGCACAGATTGAACTACTCTTAAAAGAATAATGGACTTCCATTTCATGTCGCAAATTAACCCATCAGATATTTTTTGCCGAAATCTGATTGTTTCAGTTCATTAGTTAAATCTATGATGCATTTGCCAGGCAGTAATCTTTTCATGACATGAAAACCCATAAAAATCTTATTGGGGAGAAAATTTTTACGCAAAAGGAAAGTGAGTAAGGTCTTTTGCCTTTATTCAGCTTTCTTATACCTGAACTTTACCATGGCATTTTTCTGCTCAGTACTCGTAAGGTTTAAAGTAAATCGCTGATCTCCGGCTTTAATAATCATCAGAGCTGTATTTGGGGGGATTCTGCCGAGATTTTCCGCTACCATGATCACATCTTGTTCTGCATCATCATCACTAAGTTGTACTTTAATAATAATAGCTTTTGCACTCAAACCTTGTGCTTTAGCCACCAACCGGTTATTGTTGTAAACACTTATAGTATCACCATCAATTTCTCCGTTATCGTAAAAACTGATTTCAATTTCAGATTCACTTGTTTCAATGGTTTTATACAACTCGTTTTCACGGATCTTTAAAATAGCAGGAGCAGGAGGCAAAGGCTTGGGTTTCACCGGCTCTTTTACTTCAGGAGCTTTTTTTACCGTTTCTTCCCTTTGTGGAGTGGGCGGAGGTGTCTTTTTGGTAACTACAGGCGGTTCCGCCTTTGGACCAGGTTTTGGTGTCGTTTTCATAGGCGGACTTGGTTTTTTAATCACAAAATCTTCCTGACCGGGTTTAACAGTTTTTGTAAGGGGTGTATTCTTTTTTACCAAAAAATCTTCGAGTTCAAAATCTGTATCCGGAACTCTTTCTAAAAATACACGTCCACCGCCACAGCTTGAATTTCTTTGATTCATGTTATAGCTGCTGTAAGTGCCCTCAAGGTATTCCTTACCGCCTTCTTTCTTGTATACAAGATAACAGGTCATCAGGCAACCATCTCCACCGCCTTCTATTTTCAGGTCGAGCATCCTGTCTTCTTTCAATGTAAAGTTTTTGGAGGTAGGCGACCACATACCCACAAGGGATGCCTTGCCGTAAAACCGGGTAGTTTGATAAGAATAGGTAACGCCCTCTACTTCCCGGCCTTTATTGTTGATTTGTACTTCATAACGATATTTGGTACCACCCATGGCTACCTCTGTAGGGTTATAAAAAGACCCTCGCCAGATGCCAGTAAGGCTCTGTGTAAAAGAAGCACTTGGGACAATCGAAAGGAAAATTAAACCAAAAACTATATAAAATTTGCTCATTTGACCAATAATATCACAAAAAATTAAAATTAAACCCTTAACCTTCCAATAAGATTTTTTCGGGGGTAATAGTTTGTTAATTTTGCATTCCTTCAGTATTTGAAAAAGGGATAAACAGGATGAGTATTCAAATAAGTTTTCCGGATGGTCAGGCACGCTCATACGAAAAAGGGGTGTCTTCGCTTGATATAGCCAAATCTATTTCCGAGGGTTTGGCGCGTAATATTTTGGTATCAAAAGTAAATGGGGAGGTCTGGGATCTTTCCCGGCCTATACAAAATGATGCCGAAATTCAATTTTTAAAATGGGAAGATACCGATGGGCGCAATACTTTTTGGCACAGCACAGCCCATTTGATGGCTGAGGCCATTGAAGCGCTGTTCCCTGGTGTAAAATTTTGGGTAGGTCCTGCAGTAGAGCGTGGATTTTACTATGATATGGACCTTGGGGATCGGAAAATAAACGAGGAAGACCTGTTAGCTATAGAGAAAAAAATGAAAGAACTGGCAGGGCAAAAATCACCTTTTCAGCGTCGGGAAATCTCTAAACAAGAGGCTATTGTCTATTTTCAGAATAAAGGAGATGAGTATAAACTTGACCTTTTACAAGGACTTACCGACGGGGAAATTACTTTATACGAACAAGGAAAGTTTACAGACCTCTGTCGCGGGCCCCATATCCCTCATACAGGTCTTATTAAAGCTTTTAAACTTACCAATATTGCCGGTGCTTACTGGAAAGGGGATGATAAAAATAAGATGCTGACCCGTTTGTATGGGGTTAGTTTCCCTAATCAAAAGGAGCTTGACGAATACCTCGCTCTTGTGGAAGAAGCTAAAAAACGCGATCACCGGAAGCTAGCCAAGGATTTGAGCATTTACACACAGGATGAAGATGTAGGACCCGGTTTAATCTTGTGGTTGCCCAATGGTACCATTATTATTGAAGAGCTGGAAAAGCTAGCCAAGGAAACTGAATCCGATGCCGGCTTCCTCCGCGTGGTAACCCCGCACATAGCTAAGGAAAGCATGTACATTACCAGTGGGCACCTGCCTTACTATGCTGACAGCATGTATCCGCCCATGGTGATTGATGGCGAAAAGTACTACCTCAAATCAATGAACTGCCCGCACCACCACAAGATTTTCGCGGCGGAACCAAAGAGTTATCGCGATCTGCCATACCGCCTGGCTGAATATGGAACCGTGTATCGTTACGAGCAAAGCGGGGAGCTTTTCGGTTTGATGCGGGTACGCTGCCTGCATATGAACGATGCCCATATTTATTGTACCAAACAGCAATTTGAGGCCGAATTTAGAGCGGTAAACGATATGTACCTCAAGTACTTTAATATATTTGGAATCGATAAATATGTGATGCGGTTGAGTTTGCATTCCCCTGAAAAACTGGGAATTAAATATGTAAACAACCCCGAGTTGTGGCTCGAAACCGAAGCAATGGTTCGTGAAGTGCTCATCAATTCAGGCATTCCTTATGTAGAAGTGCAGGATGAGGCCGCTTTTTATGGCCCTAAAATTGACGTGCAGATTTTTAGCGTTATAGGCAGGGAGTTTACCCTAGCCACCAATCAGGTAGACTTTAGCCAGGGACGTAGCTTTAAATTGCAATACACCACCGCGGAAAATACAACAGAAACACCACTCATTATCCACCGTGCCCCATTGGGAACCCATGAACGTTTCATCGGCTTTTTATTGGAGCATTATGCGGGTAAATTGCCTTTATGGCTCAATCCACAACAAGTAAAAGTATTGCCTGTGGGGGAAAAATACAATGAGTATGCGGCGCGGGTGGCTGCCCAAATGAAGAAGGCTGGCATAAGAGCATCTGCCGATGACAGAGGAGAAAAAATAGGAAAGAAGATCCGGGAAGCAGAATTACAGCGGGTTACCTATATGATGGTGGTAGGGGAAAAGGAGTTGGAAAGTCAGACCGTTTCGTTGCGTCGTCAGGGAAAAGGAGATATCGGTGTATTCTCTTTAGAAGCTGCTATGGACCGTCTGAAAAAAGAAATATCAGACCGAAAAGATGAAGAATAATTAAATAATAATACAATTTACTACTTTCGTGTAGTATACCCATTTATAACAAAAAAGAATTAATGGCATTTCCCCCAAGAAAAAAACCGGGTTTTAACCCAAGATTCAGGCAGGTTGAGCCTGAACACAGAATTAATGAACGCATCAGAGTACCACAGGTAAGGCTTGTTGGAGACAATGTTGAGCCGGGTGTTTATCCTACACAGGACGCACTCAAGATAGCCAAGGGGCTAGAGCTCGACCTTGTGGAAATCTCGCCGAACGCAGATCCGCCTGTAGTAAAAGCTATTGACTATAAAAAGTTCCTTTACGAGAAAAAGAAAAAGGAAAAGGAGATGAAAGCCAATGCTAAACAAAGTGAAGTAAAAGAAATCAGATTTACCCCGGGAACAGGAGATCATGATTTTGACTTCAAGGCAAAGCATGCTGAAGGGTTTCTGAAGGATGGTAATAAAGTGAAGTGCTATGTGCAATTTCGCGGTCGTGCCATTATGTTCCAGGACAGAGGGCAGATATTGCTGCTGAAATTTGCTGAAAGATTGGGTGAAGTGGGCGCATTGGAAAGTATGCCCAAGATGGAAGGCAAGCGGATGATCGCTGTATTTGCCCCTAAGGCAAAAAAGAAAGCCTGAGTCAACTAAACCCTGTATGGTTTGTCCTTTTTCTAAGTCAGAAGAGGGGTATGTGAAATATTGTATATAGATTTTATTTATTATTAAAAATCCGTCCTGCATTTTTATGTGTGACGGATTTTTAATTTTTTAGTAAGAAATACCTATTACCCAATAGGGATTTTAACCATTTCCTCATATCTGTTTTGAAACTGATGCACCGTCATCGGATAGATGATGTGTGATTTCTCTTCCCGGTACCACATCAAAAAGTCAGTAAACTGTTTGGTGGGACCTGCCAATACCCGGAAGGGACCAAATTTGTATTTTACATTACCACTTTCCATCACCTCTTTTTCAAAACCTAGCTCTACCAGTTCTTCATCTGTTAAGGGGATAGGCTTTACCTCCTCCATTTCGTACCAGGCCTTTTGGACACCGGTTTCAATACCAATCTGACCGCCATCATCGGAATTTACAGCAGTTACGGTACCCCGCATCCAACTGCCTTCGTTGTTGACCATTACCCGGTTACCAGGTCGTAATTCTTTGAATTTTATCATACGGTTGACGTTTTGGCGGTAAGCTACAAAACCGTTTTAAAAAAACAAGCCGCTGACCTGCTTTTTTTTGAAAAAAAGGTATGATGATTTCTCTCTCGACTATTTCCTTTCTAAAAAGGATATCGGAAAATGAGAAAAAGCACATTGTATGGATTTTATAAAATATACTTAAACAGGATCAGCTTATAATTTTTTTTGGTACTATCGAGGGAGGTTGCCCTGAACTGTTGGCAGACGAAGGAATCTCGAAATTTTTCGTAAACCAGTTCATTTGGTTTATTATATTCACTTTTTATAGGTTGTGAGAGGTGAAGAAAAGTGGCAAAATGGTAAATTGTATCCATTTTTTTACTTTTAAGGGGATTTAGTCAGGTATTTTTCAACTTTTGGAGCGTATTATGTCGGTTAAATAAATAAAACTGCTACCTTTGCGCCCCCAAAAGGATGAAAGTCCTTAGGAAGATTGCCCAAATGGCTCCATAAGTTTTCCGTCTGTTCGGAAACGCCAGTAGGGTGTTATGATTAATTATTAGTGCATCATGCCAAAGGTAAAAACCAATTCAAGTGCCAAAAAGCGTTTCAAACTAACGGGCACCGGCGAAATCGCTTTTCAACGTCCCTACAAAAGACACATTCTTACAAAAAAATCCACCAAGCGCAAGCGTGCTTTGGGCATGAAGGGCTATGTAGCTCCTGCTAACCGCGATTTTGTAATGCGTTTACTCCGTTTAAAATAATCTCAATTACTAAAATTTGCTTCCTTTCTGAATAGCAGAAACTGCGGAGCTAAAAATATATACATATGCCACGTTCAAAAAATGCCGTTGCCTCAAGAGCCCGACGCAAAAAAATACTCGATCAGGCCAAAGGTTACTATGGTAAGCGTAAAAACGTTTACACGGTAGCAAAAAACATTGTTGAAAAAGGAATGACCTACAGCTATGTAGGCCGTAAACTAAAAAAGCGTGAATACCGCACCCTCTGGATTGCCCGTATCAACGCGGCAGTTCGTGAAGAGGGATTGACCTATTCCGTTTTCATGAACAAACTTGCCAAAGCAGGTATTGGTCTTGATCGTAAAGTATTGGCCGATCTCGCCATGAATGAGCCATCCTCTTTCAAGCAGTTGGTTGATTCCGTTAAATAAATAATTATTCGCTAAAATGTTTACCTTTTTAACCGGAAATGAAAAAATCGTTTCCGGTTTTATTTTTACCACAATCGAACACCGTACTTTTACAATTTATCTTAATTTTTTTAATTCCCACGGATAAACAATGAAGAATCGCCGATTTGCCGACCCGGTAGAAAATAAATACCAGGACCTCGTTCAGCAAACATTCCATTTTCCTCAGGAAGGATTTTCTGTTCAAGATAGCTTTTTACAATTCAATGGTGTAGACCTTCAGTACCTGATTAAAAAATATGGTACTCCTTTAAAGTTGAGCTACCTGCCCAAAATAGGGATGCAGATCAATAAGGCTAAAGTAATGTTTGCCAATGCCTTTAAAAAGCATAAGTACGAAGGAACCTATAATTATTGTTATTGTACAAAAAGTTCGCATTTTTCTTTTATAGTTGAGGAAGCCCTGAAACATGATATACATTTGGAAACCTCTTATGCATACGATATTGAAATCATCAATAAATTGTATGAGAAAAAGAAGATCACCAAGGACATTCATATTATCTGTAATGGCTATAAGCAAAAAGGATATACTTCACGGATTGCAAGGCTCCTGAACAGTGGGTTTAAAAATGTTTTTCCCATTCTTGATAACAAGGAAGAATTGAGTGCTTATACCCGCAGTGTAAAAGTGCCCTTTAGTGTGGGCATCCGGGTGGCTGCGGAAGAAGAACCTTCATTCCCATTTTACACCTCCCGTTTGGGAATTCGTGCAAGAGATATTCTTGAATTTTATGTAGATAATATTGAGGGTAAAGAAGATAAGTTTACCTTGAAAATGCTCCATATCTTTTTAAATAAGGGCATTAAGGATGATGTGTATTACTGGAGTGAGATGAATAAGGTGATTAACCTTTACTGTCAGTTGAAAAAAATATGTCCCGAACTCGATTCAATTAATATTGGTGGCGGTTTCCCCATTAAACATTCCCTTGGTTTTGAATATGATTATCAGTTCATGATCAACGAGATTGTCGGTAATATGAAGAAGACCTGTAAAAAGGCGAAAGTCCCTATGCCAAATATCTATACCGAATTTGGTAGTTATACGGTAGGGGAGAGCATGGCACATATTTATAGTGTTATTGGTCAAAAGGAGCAGAACGATCGGGAAATCTGGTACATGATTGATTCCTCTTTCATCACCACGCTCCCCGATACCTGGGGAATAGGGGAAAGGTTTTTAATGCTTCCCATAAATAAATGGGAAAATGAATACCAACGGGTGGTTTTAGGAGGTATCACTTGTGATAGCAATGACTATTACGATAGTGAAGAACATATCAACGAAGTATTTCTTCCAAAACTTACCGGCGAAGAAGACAACGCGACGCCATTGTATGTGGGTTTCTTTCATACCGGTGCCTATCAGGATCAGATTAGTGGGTATGGGGGTATCAAGCATTGCATGATTCCTTCTCCAAAACATATTATCATTGAAGAGGATAAAAATGGCAAAATGGTGGATTGGGTTTATGCCAAAGAGCAAAGTGCGCAAAGCATGTTGAAGTTGCTCGGTTATATCCGATAAAATATTTCATTTGTTTTTATAAAAAAAGACGGCCTGTATGGTCGTCTTTTTTTTGGTGTATGACCATGTAATTGAGCTATAGTATACGATTGAGTAGGAAAAATACACCTCAAAATATTTATTTTAATTTGACCTTATTTGTGTATGTAGTCCAAAGGATTTTAAAAATCTGAAGAGAGGGCCTTGTCATAGTATTTTAATTGGAGAACCAATGTCCAATGATTGATTTTTTATCCCTTCAGCAACTCATCATAAATCCGATAATTTTCCTCATCAAAGCATACGAAGATTACCTTTTCAATTCCATCTGCTGTTTTCACAAAGTCTTTCACTGTTTTTATGGCGATTTGAGCAGCTTTGTTCTTCGGAAAATTATAAACACCCGTGCTGATATTTGGAAAAGAGATCGTTCGGATATTATTTTCTACAGCAAGTTTCAGGCTATTTTTATAAGCAGATTCCAACAGATGCTCCTCCATACTTTTTCCTCCATTCCATACTGGTCCTACCGTATGGATCACAAATTTTGCAGGTAGGTTACCGGCTGTAGTAATAACTGCTTCGCCAACCTTACAGCCGCCTTGTCGTGCCCTGATTTTTTGACAAGCCTCCAGAATTTCTCTACCTCCTGCCCGATGAATGGCGCCATCCACGCCACCCCCACCAAGTAGAGAGGTATTGGCTGCGTTTACAATAGCGTCTGCTTCTGTTTTGGTAATATCTCCTTTTACCAGTTCAAACATTTAAGGAATTTAATTTATTAAAGACCATTTTTTGGAGGAAAAATATAGGGTTATAAAATCCGCCACGATTTACCAAGTTGAATTTGGCCACTCATAAAACCTTGCCTACCTTCCATAAGGTTACCAATTTGTAATAAGGTGGTGGCATTTGTTTTGCGGTTAAAAATAGATATGCCCGGTCTTGCCGTTACCGGTATGAATTGTGGATAAATGGGCATCCCTTGTATAGGTCTGAAAGCTTGTTGCCCCGGTACAAAAGATGAATTGTCATTAAATACAACTTCTCTGCCTATACCAGCTCCAATTACCCGGTTTTTAAAGGAAAACAAGGTTTTACTCTGCAAGAGGGTGGCATTAAATGCCTGATTATTCATAAGGTAATAATCTGTTTTTTGATAAGGCACTTGCCGGAATTTCCAGTTTTCCTGAAATGAAAATAGACTGTCATTCAATTGCTGACTGTAACCGGGAACTATATATAACAAAAAAAGTATGACGCACAAAATAAACCGTATTTTACCCGATTGTTGGCGTCTGAAAAATGTAGGGGTCACTTGCATAGGTTCTAATTTATTAGACAAGTTAAATTTACGCAAATTGATAGCCGAACCAAATACAATCCTGTTAATATTTTCTTATTCTGTTTGGGTCAAGCTTTTCTGCTTCATATTTATTTCCATCTGAATCTATCGGACAATAGCGAATAGGGCGAAATTATCAGGTAACTTTGTAGTTTATTGTTTTGATTAAACCATTTGACGCCCTTTTCTACGTTAATTTCTATCTCAGGAGCTATTTCGGCTTCCCATTAAAATATTATTCTCCATTTATCACTAATGCTTATTCTGTAAAAATCTTTCAGATTTTTTGACAATTTTTCGAGACGATTTGCCGGAAAGAAAGTGCAAGCCCCATTTATTTACTATAAAAATCGCTGCATAAAAAATTGTACCTACGGTTGTGAAATAGAAGGATAGGGAATTAATCCCTGACCCTCCATTCCATTATTTAAGCAGGTGCTTATTTCACCTTAATCCTATATTTTTTATTCACCTTAGGGTCGTTGAAAAACTTATCAATATCCTTATTCATGTATTCTTTAGCATCTACCGGATCGAGATCTAAAAATTGAAGTTTCGCCTTTTTTAATTCATCCTGCAGCCGTTTAATTTTTGCCAGTACTTCTGCATCCCGATCGCCACTTAATTGGTTCTCGCCTAAAAAGAATTCAAGTCTCCTTGCTTCGGATCTTATTTGAGTAGCCGTATTTTGTTGCTGTATGTTATTAGGTGCTGTTGCTTCTTTAATAGGCACAAGCGTCAGGCCAACGCTTGGCATGATTCTGCCCCAACTTGCTCCGCTCGATCCTGCCTCGGAGGTGGAGGATATGATGGTGCCAGCAAAAGCTGTGGTAGAACTGCTGATGTCAAAGGTAGTGCGCACTTTTTTGGTTCTCTTTACTTTTCCACTCACTTCAAAAAACTGGAATTTGAGGTACTTGATGTAATTTTCAAATTCATCAGATATCCTTTTGTGTGCCAAATTGCGTACTGGAAAATTGATGCCGGGTTTTATGTTGATCCGGATGGAAGCGGTGTCCTTGTTATAAAACTTATCCGTACCGATAAAATCTACCAATACAAATTTTACTTTCGCAGTATCATTTTCTCGGAATATGCCAAAGGGAACTACCCATTTGAACTCATCATTGCATTTTTTTACCGTAGAAAAATTAGACAATGGCATGCTCGTATTCATCGAAATCTGTTCTAATGGGAAAGATCCCTCGTCACATAAAACCCGAAACTGAACCGAGTCGCCCTCCTCTACATTTATGATGGACGAAGTGCTTGGTTTTACCTTCGATACTACCACTTCCGTACTATAAAAAAGAATAGTAAAAGACGTATCTACCCGATCAGTTGGGTTGTGCAGATTTTGAACACCTATCTGAACCTGATAAGGAATATCGTACTTTAAACGACCTGTTTTAAATAATGCTTTATCACCCTTGATGGTCAGGTTACCGCTTTTTTTATCTAATCGAACCCCCAATGGACTTTTTTGAATAAACCAAAAATAATCTTTGCTTTCCTTGTTAATTGCAAGATCATAATTAACTACGGAGTCTTCGTGAATGGTAAAATAAGGATTCAGGTTCATGATCCTGAGCGCTGTATCCTGGTAAACAGGGGGAAGTACAATAAGGATAGTATCTTGTCTTTTTAATGTGTCTGAAAGGAGATGTGTGGAGTCTTTTATTTGTCCGAAAGCTGTCTGCGCCAGCAATAGTACCGCAATTAATGGGGTAAATTTCATATTAATCTATTGGTTCTCTCTCTAAATGAATGAATCTGTTTAGAATATTGTCAAAATTAAGTATAAAAATAGCCCGTACAAAATATGTACGGGCTATCTGCTAAAACCTGCTCTTTTTATCTAAAGATCTTTTTACTGAATTTGGATGCTTTGAGTAACCGGTAGTGCATTTTCCTTTTTAGGGATATAAAGCTTCAGCAATCCATCCTCATATTTGGCCTGAATGGCTTCTGTATTCATGTTTTCATCAATAGAGAAAGAGCGCTTAAAGTTGCCGAGTGTAAATTCATTCCTCAATTGCTTATGTTCCTGACTTGCTTCTGTACCCTCTGCCTCGTAACCTACAAGGAGTTCGCCATTTTCCACTTTTACCTGAAACAGCGCTTTGTTGCGGCCCGGAGCTAAAATCTCAACATGGTACCCTTCCTTGGTTTCAGCCACATTGGTCAGCGGTTTACCCAGATTTTTTTCAGTAGCGGAGGGAAGCGAGGCTTCAAAATCACGAAACAGATCATTCACAATTCCGTTCCAATTTTTTACCGCAGGTCTGTTGTTTACTTTTAATAGTGTCATAGTTGTATTCTTTTTGATTTTTAATTAAGTGATTATGCATTTATATCAGCAAGCGATGTACCAATGCTCTGAACATGTCAACAGGTCTTTTTTATGGCTAATAAAATTTAACGAAGATGCCATTTTGGCATTATTATATTGTTTTAGCGACATTTTGGCATTTTCTATTTGTGAAGAAGGAAACAAAATCTTTTAATACGATTAAAAGGATGCAGGAATTGCGAACTTTTACGGAACTTTGCACATTATTAAAAATTAAAAAGTAGCTTATATATGTATCCTTCCGAAATAGTAGAGCCTATGAAGGCTGAATTAACAGAATATGGATTTGAAGAAATGCTGACCCCCGAATCAGTAGATACCCAAATGGGCAAAGAGGGCACCACCCTCGTAATGATAAATAGCGTTTGTGGTTGCAGCGCCGGTACAGCGCGCCCAGGTGTTTTAATGGCTGTTCAAAATGCTGAAAAGAAGCCGGACCATCTTACCACAAGTTTTGCTGGTTTTGATGTGAATGCTATTCAAAAAGTAAGGGAATATTTACTGCCTTACCCACCATCCTCTCCTGCAATCGCTTTGTTTAAAGACGGTAATCTCGTACATATGGTTGAAAGACATCAGATAGAAGGGCGTCCCCCACAAATGATTGCAAGTAACCTGATGGCTGCATTCAATGAATTCTGCTAACGCATTATTTTATAGCACCCGCTAAATGAATGGGAAGTTCTATTAAGAATTTTTATTAAAAAACCTTTCGGAGCATTCCCGAAAGGTTTTTTTGTAAAGGTTTGTCTTTAATCCTGATGCTTTTTTCCTAACCTTGCCACGGCGAATGCCTTTTCATTAAAATTTTCTTTGCATGTATCCAAATTTATACTTTTTTGTAAAGGCTGTTTTTGGTTTAGAATTACAAGGCCTGAAGCTTGTCAATACTTTTGGCCTGATGGTGGCATTTGCATTTATTGCTGCTGCTTTTGCCCTTACTTCCGAACTCAAACGAAGGGAGTCCAATGGATGGTTGCGTTTTAGTGTAGCAAAAATTGTTGTGGGCAAAGGGGCAGATTGGAGCGAAGTGATGTGGAATGCCTTTTTTGGCTTCCTGCTTGGCTGGAAGTTTATTGGTTTTTTTCTCAATAAAGAAGAGGCGCTCAGCGATCCACAATCCTTCCTGATGTCAGGATCAGGAAGTTTACCTGCAGGTATTTTACTGGCTGCAATTTTTGCCGGGTTTAAATGGTACTCGGGTAACAAAACCAAATTGGCAAAGCCAGAAACCCGCAATATCCGCATATGGCCACATGAAAGGGTAGGAGATCTTATTATTATGGCCGCCATTTTTGGTTTTGGTGG
This sequence comes from Chitinophagales bacterium, assembly GCA_038209595.1. Classification (GTDB taxonomy): domain Bacteria; phylum Bacteroidota; class Bacteroidia; order Chitinophagales; family Chitinophagaceae; genus Phnomibacter. The sequence continues at coordinate 13,821 of JBBQXO010000050.1, read as the reverse complement.
TGCCAAAATATTCCACAACCTCGAAAACTGGGATCAGTTGATGGCGGATCCGATAGGCTCGCTTTTATCCTTCAGTGGACTTACCTTTTATGGGGGTCTTATTTGCGCCGGAGCGGCTATTATTTATTATGCCCGCAAACATAAAATCAATCTCTGGCACCTTACTGATTCCTTTGGTCCGGCTTTGATGCTGGCTTATGCAATTGGTAGAATTGGATGTCAGGTGGCCGGCGATGGAGATTGGGGGATACTTAATAGTGCTTATGTAGCTAATCCTGAAGGTAAAGCTGTGCTGGCGGAGGGAAATGCCTACAACGATTCAGTAGCTAGCTATCTTGATTATTATAAAAGATCTTTCCGTGATGTACACAGTATAGAAAATGTGGAGGATGTAATGCATACTTCTTTCAAAGCTCCTTCCTGGTTGCCAGATTGGGCAGTTGCGTACACCTATCCGCATAATGTACTAAGCGATGGTAGAGCTTTGCCGGGATGTGAAGGGCAATGGTGCAGTGCACTGCCTGTTCCGGTGTTTCCTACTCCGTTTTATGAAACCTTGATGGGGCTAACTTTGTTTGGCATTTTATGGGGGCTTAGAAAACGCTTAAAAGCACCCGGTATGCTTTTTGGCCTGTATCTTGTCTTCAATGGTCTTGAACGTTTTCTTATAGAAAAAATTAGAGTGAATACTACCTATAAACTGGCTGGACTTGAAATCACGCAGGCAGAAATTATCTCGCTTATTTTGATCCTGATTGGGGTTACCATCATTGTTTTGCGGCGAAAAGCGACTCCTGTTGAGGTTGCTCAACCTTAATTGGTTTAAAAACTACCTAAAAAAGGAAGTCTCCAAAGGAGCAGGTTGCTTACATACAGTTTTCAACCTGAACGCTGGAGCGACTGCATGCCTCTGAAAGAAGTTCTATGGTAAGTTGCGTCTGGATCAGAGGATGCTTATGTTTGCATTCTTTATTCTCCTGTAACCCAACTAAAAGTCGGAGCGTCTCAAATTGAGGGGTGTTCAAAAGGTTTGCGGATTAAAAAAGCCAATAACCATTCAACCGGCAAAATTAACCGATCCTCTTGTATGGCCTTGTACTATGTATTGCATGGTACTACTTTTGAATCGTTAAGATTTTTTCACACACAAACCAACACACATGAAAAAGGTAATTACCCTGACAATGGGTTTCCTTGCTGTATTTGCAGTTTACGCACAACCAAAACAAAACACCATTTCCGGAACGGTAAAGCAGGCGGGAAAGCCAGTTGATAAAGCCACGGTAACCTTGTTTACACAAGATAGCCTTGCACTTTGGTCAGTGGTTACTACCGCTGATGGTGTTTATGAGCTATCCCCCGAAAAAAATGGAAAATATTTTTTAAGTGCTTCTGCAGTGGGTTTTGCCACAGCATGGAGCGATTTATTTGCAGCCGGTTTAAGTGCGGGTGAAATTTCGCTCCCGGATTTTGACTTGAAACCCGCTACCAAAGAATTGAACAACGTAACAGTGGTATACCGCAAACCGGTTTTTGAGCAGAAGATTGATCGCATGGTGGTTAATGTAGATGCCTCTCCTGCCAATGTAGGAATTACAGCACTCGAAGTACTTGAAAGAACCCCGGGCGTTACGCTTGATAAAGATGGAAACATCAGTTTGAAAGGTAAAAACGGAGTACTGATTTTAATGGATGGCAAGCCTACTTATCTGAGCAATGCGGATGTAGTAAATCTTCTGCGCAGCTTACCAAGCTCACAGTTGGAGCAGCTTGAAATTATGACCAATCCACCGGCTAAATTTGATGCAGCAGGCAATGCCGGGGTGATCAACATCAAAACGAAAAAAAGCAAATCAAGAGGATTTAATGGCAGTCTTACCCTTGGTGGCGGATCCGGAAATAAAGCCCGTAGCAACAATAGTTTGAACCTTAATTACCGGCATAATAAAGTAAATGTTTTTTCTAATTACAGCTACAACTATAATGGAAATATGCAGGAATTATACCTGAAAAGAAAGTTCTTTGATGCCAATAACGGACAGGTGGTAAGCCTGTTCGATCAGGAAACCTTTATGGACAAGGCAAACCAAACCCATACAGTAAAGCTCGGGATGGATTATTTTGCAAATAAGAAAACTACCTATGGCATCGTGCTTACCGGCTTGTACAACCCCTCTGATTTTGAAAGTGACAATGTTACCAACATAAAAAATCAGGCAGGTGTGATTCAAACCCGTATGGAATCTTTCAGTAAATTGGAAAACCTTTGGAAAAACGGAGGCGTTAATCTGAATTTCCGCCATCAGTTTGACAGTACAGGAAGAGAATTAAGTGCAGAAGCCGACTTTCTAGGGTATAAAAGCTCTTCAGATCAGCTATTGTCAAGTTACTTTTTCAATAAGGATGGCCAACCTAGTTCGCCTGATGAAATTGTGGATGGCAGCCTGCCAAGCAATATCAATATTTATAGCTTTAAAGTGGATTATGTACACCCATTAAAAAATAAGATGAAACTGGAAGCCGGTGTCAAAAGCAGCCTCGTTAATACTGATAATGATGCCCAATATCAGTTTTGGGAAAATGGACAATGGGAAAAGGATATTGACCGCAGCAACCGGTTTAAATACAAAGAGAATATCAATGCGCTGTACATCAATACCAGTAAAGAAATCAATGAAAAGTGGAGCGCGCAATTGGGGCTCCGGTTAGAGAATACTTTGGCAACGGGAGATCAGGTTACTACAAACGAAACCTTTGAACGGAATTACACGCAACTGTTTCCTACGGCTTTTGTAAACTACAAGGCCAACGAAAAGAATCAGTTTACCATGAATTATGGTCGCCGGATACAAAGACCAGATTACAAGGATATGAATCCGTTTTATTTCTTTTTGGATAAGTACACCTATCAGGTAGGCAATCCTTACCTGCGGCCTCAGTTTAGTCATAATATTGAATTGAGTCATACTCTCAAAGGTTTTTTAACCACCACGCTAAATTATACTACTACAAAGGATATCATCAATCAGTTGATTGAACAGGATGATGCAACCAATACCACTTTTGTAAAAGCGGGCAACTTAGCCAGTCAGCAGCAAATAGGGTTAAGTGTTTCGGCTGGTTTTCCCATTACAAAATGGTGGACAACCAATATTTATATGAATGGATTTTATAATGAGTTTGAGGGCCCTATAAATGGCACTCAGGTAAAATTGACTGCTCCTGCTTTTATGAGTAATCTACAAAATATATTCAAGTTTGATAAAGGCTGGGGTGGTGAAATAAGTGGATTTTTTATGAGCAGAACGCAAGATGGTATTTTTACTGCAAGATCAATGGGTCAGATGAATATGGCAGTAAGTAAAGATATACTTAAAGGCAAGGGTTCTCTTAGAATGAACATCCGTGATCCCTTTGATTGGCAGTATTTTCGCGGAAGCACCAAGTATGGCAATGTGGATGTTGATGTAAGAAATTATTGGGATAACAGAACCGTTTTTGTAAGCTTCAGTTACCGGTTTGGTAAGCCTGTTAAAGGGCCACAAAACCGAAGAAAATCCGGTGCAGGGGATGAGCAGAATCGGGTTAAGACTGACTAAGCAAGATTCCTTAATTTTTTATAAACAAGAAACGGGCGGCCCAATTGGGCTGCCCGTTTGCTATTAAAGAAAAAGCTCTTTGATCTTACTTATTTCCCCTGTATTTCTTTCAAAGAAGCGATAAAAAGACTTCTGCCATGCGTGGCAAGTACAATTTTATTATCCCGCTCCTGAATAGCAATATCATGCACCGGAATCGCCATGGGAAGACCTTTGTTCCACATGCTCCATGATTGTCCGGCATCTTTGCTTACATAAATCCCGCCATCGGTTCCGGCATAAAGAATCGAATCATTCTTTGGATCTTCTTCAATGACATTTACCGGCTCAAGTGGCAGGTTTCCGGCAATACTTTTCCAGTTTTTACCATAGTCATTGCTCATCAATATATAGGGCGAAAAATGATCATTGCGATAGCCGTTGAGGGTTACATAAACCCTGCCTTCCTGATGCTTGCTCGCAGCAACTCTAGTTACCCACAAACCTTTTACTGCCGGAAAGGAAGATAAGTCAAGGGCAGTCCATGAGGAACCTGCATCGCTGCTTGTATGCACATTGCCATCATCGGTACCGGCATATAGTAAACCAAACCGGAGCGGGCTTTCGCTTATTGTAGCAACGGTTCCAAAAGGTACATCTCCTTTTACAGCGCCGTTTGTGAGGTCTTCGCTCAACGTCTGCATATCAGCGCCACGGTTCATGCTGCGGTGAAAACGGCTGCTTGCCATATACAAAATGTCCTGATTGTGTCGGCTCAATAAAATGGGGGTCAGCCAGTTGTACCGGTAAGGGGTTTCTCCCAGTTCGTGTTGCGGACGTATACGGATGCCTCCACCCGTATCGAGATGCTGCCGGCTGTAATTGCCAAATTGAGAACCACTGTACACCGTAAGGTTATCCCGAAAGTCAACCTGCACGCCCATGCCGTCTCCGCCACCAAGCATTCGGTATTGCATTGAGTCGTAGTTGGCATCATTCGTACGTTGTCTTGTAGTGTTGCCTTGCCAAACCCCGTTATCCTGTAAGCCGCCATAAACATGAAATGGCTTGGCATTGTCGGTGGTTACAGTGTAAAACTGTCCAGCCGGTACGCTGTTTACCTTAAACCAGTTTTTGCCATCATCATAAGTAATGTTTACCCCACCATCGTTGCCAATAATCATGTGGCTGTCACGGTTAGGGTTTATCCAGCAGGAGTGATGATCCGAGTGCACATTACGGGCATTCATGTCATCAAAAGTTTTTCCGCCATCCTTACTTAATTCTACACTCACCCCCATAATTACCAGTTTGTTTTCATTTACCGGGCTTACTGTAAGTCTTCCAAAATAGTATCCATAAGTATTGTACAATCTTGGCAGGGATTCTGTATTGGTTTTGGTCCAGGTTTTCCCAGCGTCATTACTTCTGTAAATCTCTGCTCCAATCACCGGCGTATTGAATAAGTTTTCATTGGCATCATAAAAGTAATCGTACAATGCATTCGGTTTCAGGGTGCCATTGGCTACCTGCTCTTTCAGCTTTTTGGAAGAATATTTTGAGGAAAGACGGTTTCTTTTCAGAAAGGTATCTAGTTTGGAATTGTTTAAGGCCGCAAAAGATTCCTTCGTCAGATCTTTTAAATCTTCCTTGATATAGGAAACGGTATCTTTTTGCGTTCCAGCCGTATCTGGCTGATGGAACTGATTATCCACAATGGCATAGACAATTTGTGGGTTGGCTGCAAATACAGCCACTCCCATACGTCCTACACCTTCTCCGGAAGGTAGTCCGCCTCCAGCTACGTTTAGCAGGCTCCATTTTTCGCCCCCATCGGTACTTTTATAAAGACCACTGGTTTTCCCGCTTTCTTCAAAATCCCATGCTTTGCGGGTTTTGTACCACATAGTTGCATACAATTCATCCGGATTTTTAGGATTGATATCCATTTCTATGGCTCCGGTGTTTTCATCAATGTACAGCGTCTTTTTCCATTTTTTACCTCCATCACTTGTTTTGTAAACACCGCGATCTTTGTTGGGGCTGTACAAATGCCCGGTTACCGCCACCCAGGCAATATCATTATTGGTTGGGTGTAGTTTTATGGCACCAATATGATGACTTTCTGGTAAACCCAAATAAGTCCAGCTTTGACCATTGTTCTCACTTTTAAAAACACCAATTCCACTATAGGTGCTTCGGCTGCTGTTGGCTTCTCCGGTTCCTATCCAAATGGTACGGCCAGGCCAATGCACCGCTACGGCGCCGATAAATATCACATCTTCGTTATCGAAAATAGGGGTGAAGGACTGCCCGTTATTGGTGGTATGCCACAGACCGCCTGTTGCATAGGCAGCGTAAAATTCGGTTGGATCAGCAGGGTTTACCGCCACATCAACAATCCTGCCACCCATGGCAGTAGGGCCGATATTGGTAAATTCAGTTTTAAAAGGCGATTGTTTTGCCATCACTTTTTTGTGTTCAAGGCTTTTCATCCTATCGGCTGCCGGAGTTGGTTTTACCGATTGGGCTGCTAAGTTGCTGTGAAAAATTGCCATGCAGCTGCATAAAAGCGCACAAATCTTTAACTTTGAAAGCATAGTTTGGTTTTCTTTTTCGTTTGTAGAATAAATAATAGTTGCAACCGTAAGAATATCAGAGCATTTAAGGTTAAATATAGGGGATTCCCTTTTTCCCCTTCTAAAAGACGATGAAATGAAAAAAACACATTGGTTATATGCAGGTTGTATTGCTTTTATTATGCTTTGGGGGCAGATGTTCCTCCATGCGCAATCTGCCACCTATAAGCTCAGTGACCGGGGAGATACTTTGAATTGCAAGGATAAAACTGGCAAAAAACAAGGGGCATGGCTCGAATCATATCCTGAACTAAGGGGGAATCCCGGTTATGAACTCGAAGGAGAATACGAAAATGATAAAAAGCAGGGCATCTGGCGTAAATATAGTAATCAGGGCGATTTGCTGTCTGTGGAGTCTTATCGTTGGGGTTTGCTGGATGGTAAAAGCCAATATTATAGCCTGATGGGTCTGGAAAGAGAAGAAGGTTGGTGGGCTATTGATCCCACCAAGGAATATGACACGCTGGAAGTGCCCGATCTTTTTGTAGATGGGGCCTATCGTACAGTAATAGTGAAAAATGAAGGGCGTAGCATGCGGCATGGTACCTGGACCATCTACGATCCAATGTCCGGAAGAATACAAAAATCAGAAGAGTATTTTAGAGATAGTGCTATCGGAGTATTGGGCACCTTTGGGTTAGCTGCAAAAAAAGGCGACGAAAAAGAACCCTTGGATTCGGTAAAAAAGAAAATAGAAAAACCAGATGTTGTAAAGGAATGGGAGGAAAAAAATAAAGGAAAGAAAAAGGTAAAAGTGCGTACAGGAAGTACCGGATATTGATTCAAATTTTATATTTTTTTAAAAGCAGGTAGCCATCAAAAACTACCTGCTTTTTTATTGGGTTTTCCACAAATTTGGGTGCATTAGTCTCAAAAAGGGAATATTTTTTTTTATTGATTTTGGAATATATTGATAATTAATTAATTAGTAATTGGCATAATAATTGATATAAGAAATAAATTTGCCTAAACGATTTTTTCATGTTCTACCTTTGAGATACAATTCTCGATCATGAAAAAACTACTTTTTTTCAGTTGCTTTTTTACCGTTTGGATGATGGCGTCAGGCCAGGATTCGCAGCAAATTTTTGCACTGGAAAGTGATAATAATGCAGTGGGTAAATGGAACCTGCTTACTAGCCAAAGCCACCCGCAGACAATACAAAATGCGCCTCAAAACACACTTTACCATGCAAGCATTCCCTTTATAGATGAGCAAGGGCAGGATATGAAACAAAATGGCTCGGCAGCGCTTGCTTTTGATAGCAAATGGCAAAGGCTATTTTATGTATCTATGTTGTCCGGTGAAGCATTTTTCCATCAGCAGTCCGACGCCACGCTTAATGGGGTGAAGTATCAAAGTATTGGGAATGTATATGAGGCTACAGTGGGCAACAAAATTGGGTTGGGACCTAAAAATCAGGGAGCATTCATTACCCGGTTAACAGCTGCCGCTGATGGTTACATATATGGACTAAGCAATGATGGTTCTGTATTTTTTAGAATAAACGCTGCAAAACCACAACAGGTGGAAGCATTGGAGTCTTTGAATAAAATGATTTCCAACCATCAGAACCCGCTGCAAGATGAAGCGACCGGATGGGGCGGCGATATGGTAGCAGATGATCTTGGCGGACTTTATATTTTTACCGCAAAAGGATCGGTTTTTTACCTGAATTATACCCTTAAGAAAATAGAAAAACTTGGTGAAGTCAAGGGTTTACCTGCTGACTATTTAATCAGTGGCGCTGCGGTTCAGGCCGATGGTTCCATACAACTTGCCGAATCCTCCGGAAACAGGTCGTTTGAGGTGGCGGATGTACAAACATTGGTTGCTATAAGGAAAAATGCTTTTTCGCAGACAGCAGCCGGTGATCTTGCAAGTGGTATGTTTATCCGTACACAAAATCAAAAACAAGCGAAGGAAGCATTAGCGATACAAGGATTAAAGGCATATCCTAACCCGGTAGTAAATAAGATGCTTACGCTTCAGGTAACCGGTGTTTTACAAACAGCCGATTTTCAGGTGGAAGTATTGGGTGCAAACGGTGGAAGACAAATTGCACAGAAGTACACTTTAGTTGCCCATCAACAACAAATGATGGTGCCGCTGAAAAGCTTGCCTGCCGGATCCTATTTTGTAAAAGTAACCAACCAAACAGGATACTATCAGGTAGCAAAAATTATATTGCTTTAGCAGGATTACGGGTTGAAAAAAATAAACCGGTATCATAAAAACGCATCCCGTTAGCCAACATGACTAAGCTGCTACGAATAAGCAATTGAGCAGCTCATAAATCAAAAAAAATGAAAAACTTTTTTACCATAGTATTGAGCCTTTTTACCTGTATTTTTGTGGCATCTTTTGCAGCATTACCGCCGGGCGCTCATCCCATTGGTTTTGAGGCAGATCCCGAAGATTCCCTTGCCAATATGGTGAGTCATAGGATTATTTACACGCATTTTACTGCTCAAAACTATGCACAGGATTACAAGCCATGGCTTAGTCAGAGTTTAGATACCCTGGTAAAAAGCAATTGGTCAGCTGCCAACATGAAATACAATGATGTTACCCTACACTTTACCACCCGTAGTAAAGTTGGTTCAGTGCTGTTATTCGATCATCAGGGTATTTTTACCACCAACCCGGCACGGATTTTTTTAAAAAAGGATAGTACCCTTACTGAAATTGGGTTGTTTGAGGGCAGACGTTATCTGGTATTTGATACCCTAAAACTACAAGATTCTCTGGAAGCTGATGCCTTGGTAATTCGTAAATATGGCAATAATTTACCCCAAAAAGCCTGGGTGTATGGACGGGAAATGCAAACCATGGTGGATCCAATAGTGAGCGTCCCTACTGCGCCGGTTTTGAAGAAAATCCCAATAGATCCTGATCGCCTGATTATTTTAAATTATGCCCCGGGTAAGTTGGATGCTTTGTTTGATGGAAAGCTCGATGTGAATCCTATAACCGGTTATGGAGATTTCATGCCGGATTATGAAGCCTGGTATCCTTTGAATGACGGTGAAGAAATCGATCTCCGGCAAATTAAAATGTATGATTACACCGGTGTATTTACCGATAATCCCTTAAAGATTTATGTGGCCGACTCAACAGGTACCCGTACGCCAATAGGCTCCTTTACCGGCTCTAGATTTCAGGAATGGGTGGGGCCTTATCCACAAAAAGATCCCTACGCACCCGGAGTATTTCTATTAGATACTCCCAAGACCACTTTCCGGTACATTATTTTTGAAATTCATAAAAATCAACTGCCTTCCGAAATTGAATTCTGGGGAAATTATCAGGCACCTGATTCTACAAAAATATTGCCCCACCGACCGACCTCTCCTTTGGCTAATGCAGCAGGAGTGAATGGTTTTGAATGGGATTTCGTAGTGCCTTCATCCACTACCTCACGCATCATTAATCCGGGCAAATACGCTCCCATTAAGGCGTTTACAGGTTTCAGACATTACCTCGACTGGCAAAGGATTGAAAATACAGAGGGCAGTTATAGCTTTAATCCTGCTCATTGGGGTGGATGGAGTTACGATATGACTTACAAGCAGTGTTTTGAGGATGGTATTGAAGTATTGGTTTGTATGCAAAATGTTCCCCCATGGATGAGGAATACCTATCCTGCCGGAGAACAGAGTACCGACAATTCGCCACTAAAATACGGACTTGACCGAATGGTTGCGGCTTCTTATATAGAAAAGGCAAGAGCTGGCTTTCAAATTGCTGCCCGCTATGGTCGCAACCCATTGGTTGATCCATCTCTTATAAAAGTAAATACACAGTCCCGTTGGCCCAACGATCCCCCCAATGAAGTGAAAGCCGGACTTGGCTGGGTAAAATATATAGAATGTGATAACGAAGCCAATAAATGGTGGCGGGGCAGAAAAGGGTATTTGAATGCCTTTGAGTATGCAGCCAATTTATCTGCATTTTACGACGGACATAAACAAACTTTAGGTGCCGGGGTAGGGGTAAAAAATGCAGATACCACCATGCAGGTGGTAATGATGGGTATGGCGGCTGCGGACCCTTCCTATGTAAGAGGTATGATAGAATGGTGCAGAATCAACCGGGGGTATAAGCCGGATGGTAATGTGGATATTTGCTGGGATGTAATTAATTATCACCACTATTCAAACGACAAAAACTCGGACCAAACCGGGCAGGCTACCCGTGGGCTTGCGCCAGATTTGTCTATCTCTGAAAACCTTGCTAAAAACTTTATGGAATTTAGCCGGATGTATGCCAGCAATATGCCTGTTTGGCTCACCGAAGTAGGATATGATTTGCATCAAGAAAGTCCCATGAAAGCCATACCTATTGGCAATAAGTCGCCATTGCTTACACAGGCTGACTGGAACTTAAGAACTGCGCTTATTTATATGCGTGCCGGTATAGATCGTATTTTCTTTTATGAGCTAAATGATAATGCTCCGTTTAGCAGTACCAAATACAACAGCATGGGCCTGGTAGATTCTTTATTTCAATTGAGACCAGCAGGCAATTATTTACTGCAAATGCGCAACCTGATGGGTAATTTCCGCTTCAATAAAAGCTTATCTGCCGACCCTTCGGTGGATGAATATATACAGGGTACCCAAAAAGCTTATGCTTTATGGATACCTGACGAAACAGGCAGAACGGCAAACTATACCTTACCGGTGGGTGAAAATATGGGGGTGATGGTGTATGTGCCACAACCCAATAGCAGCGAGATGCATAGTTATTGGATAAATGCTACAGATGATTCGGTTGCCCTGCCGGTTACGGAGACCCCTATTTTTGTGATACCCCAAATGGAGTTGCCTAATTTTACGAGTAAGGTGTATAAAAGAAATCATTAACAAAGTTTAAGGTAATGCTTATGGATAGCAGAGCATTAACTATTAGGTTTTTCGTTTTTTTTATAAAAAAAAGAAATTTTATTTGGTTATTTAGAAATACTATTCTAATTTCGAATTGCGAAAGATAATTCAAACATTTAAACAAATTTTAAGACAAATAAAACTTAACACTAACAACCTGATTCCCTAATACTAAACTTTTATTTTTCCCCGGTTTCTAAATCATTTTACTAAAAAATTTTGGTTGATTTGTAATATTTAGCACTAGTGAACACTGCTATGATGAATAGAAATTTCCTTTCTTAATTTTTACAGTATGCTTAAGGTAAAATTTAAGACATTGAAATTATTTAACTCTTACCAATAATAGCATATTTATAATATCATATTTAGTACAAGAGGGTTAAAATTATTTGTGCAAAAATTTTATATGTAGGTGAGTAAGCCTGTAGACAATGCATTATGAGTATATATCTTTAAATAAATCTGAATTTATACTCTAAAATAGTTTATTGGTTAATAAATATGCGATACCTACACTTTTTAATTTGGTTTACTTGTATCTGCTGGCAAAATACCTATGCACAGCCACTATCCACCCCTGCATCATGGCCTGTGGGCACTTTGCCTGCCTATGTGCGTACCTGGGAGGCCACTACTCCACAAACAGATGCAAACGCTATGTTGAGTAAAGGTTTGGCAGAGGTAAAACAAACAACTGTATATTATGATGAGCTAGGCAAACCCATACAAACGGTAGCCCGTAAGGCATCATTAACTACCGGTCAGCCTGAGGCTAATGCTGCAGACCTAATAAGTGTTGTGTGGGAGGATGCAGCAGGGCGCCCCGGGAATAGTTACTTGCCATTTGTGAGTACAGCGGCGGGTGCAGCAAAAAGCAACGGACAGTTTAAGCCTGATGCATTTGGACAACAGCGTGACTTTTATAATCAGTACTGGAGTATCCATGCCGGAGAAACCAATGTACAAAGTACAAACAGAAACTGGGCTTTTGCACACACTAAATATGAAGAAACGCCCATGAACCGCACCATTGAAACATATGCTCCGGGTGCTACATGGGCAGGCAGTAATACTAGTACCAATAAACGGGGTGGCAAGATTGCCTACTTTACCAATGTATTCCTTGATGCAGTTCGAATTTGGGATGTACAGGAACCGGGCAGTTTGGGTGCATTTGGCAATTATAGCACAACAGGTGCTTTTTATGCAGCTGGCACATTAAATAAAACCATTAGTACTGATGAACACGATAGACATGTGATAGTATTTACAGATAAAGCTGGTAATGAAATATTACGAAAGGTGCAACAAACAGCCACAACAGATGGCGGTAGTGTTTCAGGATGGTTATGTACTTATCAGGTGTACGATGCCCTTGGCAAGCTACGTTGTACTGTTACTCCTCGTGGCGTAGAATTATTGGAAGCCAATAGCTATAGCTTTACAACGGAAATATTAAACGAGCAATGTTACCGGTACGAGTACGACAGCGAGGATCGCCCTATTATGTCAAAAGTTCCCGGAGTTGACCCTGTTTACACAGTTTATGACCGGCGCAACCGGGTGGTAATGACACAGGATGCAAACCTAAGACCCATGGGTAAATGGCTGGTAACCTTGTGTGATAAATTTGACCGGCCGGTGCAGACAGGATTATGGGTAAATACGGGTAGTAATGCGCTTGCAAGTGTTGTATCAAATGGCCAAACTTTAGCGGCGGGCATGTTCCCATTTAACCATTCAAGTCCCCCTGCAAGTGGTTGGGAGCGCCTCACCCGTACCGGTTACGATGATTACATTGCTTTCCCTACCGGAGTAGGGGTTACTGCACAATATGATAATACTTATACCAACGATAACAATTATTTTATTACTTCACATAATGCAGCACCGCACTTTGCGGAACCTATCATTTGCAACCTGCAAACCCGTGGACAGATAACCTGGACTGAAACTAAAAACGAACTGGGTGGATTCCTGTACACTGTACAATTTTATGATGATAAGGGGCGGCTTATACAGGTTAAAAAGAATAATGCGGCAGGCGGTGCAGATATCATAACTACACAATTTAACTATAGTGGTCAACCGGTGAGGGTGCTTATGCGCCATTCCGCCGCTAGCCAAACTACCTTAGCCCTTACCCAGTATCGTTATGATGAATTGGGTCGCGGTACCCGAGCAGAAAAGAAAATACAACATACTTCTGTAAATAGCAATGCACTACCTGCCAATTGGAATACTATAGCAAGCCATAGCTATGATGCACTGGGAGTAAGTATTGAGAAAAAACTGGGTGGTACTGCCAGCAATGCCGGTAGCGTGGCACAGCAGCCCATACAAACCCTTACTTACAGCTATAATTTACGTGGGTGGGTTACGGGTGTAAACCGTAACTACCTTAGCAGCAATGTTCATAGTGGTAATACCCGGTTTGGTTATGAGATTACCTATGACGGTAGTGCCAGTGAATCGGGACAGGCATACTCAGGCACACCCCAATACAATGGGCAAATAAGGGGCATTACCTGGAAAAGTAGTGGGGATGGGTTGCGCCGCAGGTATCAATATGATTATGATGTACTTAACCAGATGCTAAAGGCCAATTTTACCCAAAACAATGCTACCGGTGGCTGGGGAAGTACTATTATGAACTATACAGAACAATTGGGTGATGGCACGAGTACTACCTCTGCTTACGATGCCAATGG
>JBBQXO010000049.1:0-28587 GCA_038209595.1 Chitinophagales bacterium | reverse complement strand
ATAACTCATTCCAAGACAAACCTGTTTACGGGCCACTTACTAAAAACTCATTTGACAGTTTAAGACAAGAACTAAAAATTGAGAATATAGCGTTTGATATGTTTTACCCAAAATAATGACAATAATTGAAAGCAAGTGAAAAATACAAAATAGCCAAACTTATTTCAATAGTTTCTTACCTTTTAATAATTCTAAACGGAAGTATGGTTGGAATGCCATTTTTTCTTTGGCTGGTATTTACGTTGTTTGACTTTAGTAACAATGACCAGCTTTTTGCATTTTTAGGTATCATTGGTTTGACAGTATATTTTGCAACATTTAATTCGACAAGGACTTTGAAAGCTTTGTTATTAGACTTAATCTGTTTTATGCTTTTAGCTTCACCAATTATTAGACGACTAACTGCAATTCCAATTGAAAAGTTCAATTATTTAGCTTTCATTATTCCGACAACTATTTTTTGTTTTTTTAATATTCTTTCACTTTACTTTTCGGTAGGACAACATTTTAAAAATCAAAAGAATATTAATATAAAACAGTAAAACTGCAACGTTTATATCGCTTGTATCGGGACTTGACGTTCAGGCTATAAGCTTTAAATTACCTATTATGCTATGGAATAAGGGCTGAAAATTTTAGCCTTGAAACCCAAACTTCTGCAAGCCTTACACATCAGCAAGCCATTAGGTCTTAAAGGAGAGGCTAAGAAAGGAAAAATATCTTTTTATTCTTTATTTTTTAAAAAATCGGACTTACTTTTATAGCATGCCCAAAGAAACACTGAGATATTCAAAAGAAGAGATAACTGTAGTATGGAAACCAAAAGTCTGTATTCACAGCAAGTTGTGTTGGAATGGTTTGCGTGAGGTTTTCGATCCGTTAAAAAGACCTTGGGTAAATATGGATGGAGCACCGCTGCCCGATATCATTGAGCAAGTTTCCAAATGCCCAAGCGGTGCTTTGAGTATAGAAAAAAATGGTGAATCCATTGACAATGAACCCAATGGGGAAAAACTGAAAATTCAGGTAACAGGAGGTGGCCCGCTGATTATAAAAGAATCTTGTACCATTGTACATGAAGATGGCAGGGAGGAAGTAAGAAGTGGTACAACTGCCCTATGCAGATGCGGCTTTTCAGGCAATAAACCTTTTTGTGATGGAAGCCATAGCAAAGAGGGTTCAAAATAGTGGTATCAGCCAGGTATTGTTCCTTTTAAGAAATAGCTACAGATAAAAAGAATAACAGTAAAAATGGTACCGAACATGGTCATCATTTTTCCCAATCTCATTTTGTCTTCATTGTCTTGCTGATTACCAAAATACCAGCTTCGTATCCCGAACACCATTAGCAGCAGAGCGGGTAATACTAAAAAGGAGAGCAGGGTATAGAGCGCATTTACTTCGTTGGTTTCACGCATAGGTTATCCTCCTGCTTTTTTGGTTTGGGTGTATCCGGCTTTTAATAACCATTGTACAACTTTATCGCGGTGATCTCCTTGTATCAGAATTTCGCCTTCTTTTACGGAGCCACCCGTTCCACAAGCTTGTTTCAACTGTTTGCCAAGATCCTCAAGTTCCTCATTTTTTCCCTGATACCCTTGTACAATGGTAACTGCCTTGCCACCGCGATGTTTTGTTTCTATCCAAACCCGTAGTTTCTGCTTTGCGTTAGGGGGTACTTCGGTTTCTTCAAATGCTTCATTACCCAGTTTCGCGTCAGGATCGGTACTGTAAACCAGCGCGCTAAGACTTTTGAAACTTGTTATTTTTTTCTTGTTCATATACTATCCGCTTATTTCATAAACAAAATTCCTGTTTACAAAGTTTAATCCAAAACTGCCTTCAAACTGAGGTCTAAACTTCTTGCCTGATGAATCAGCCCGCCGACACTGATATAATCCACTCCAGTTGCTGCAAAATCCAGAATCGTATCTTGATTGATGCCCCCACTTGCTTCCGTTTCACAGCGCCCATCCAGCAATTCCAATGCCCTTACAATTTGTGCCGGGCTGAAATTATCGAGCATAATCCTATCAACCTTTCCGGTATCTATAGCCCTTTGCACATCTTCCAATGAGCGGGTTTCCACTTCAATTTTCAACCCTGGTTTTACCGTTTGTACATATGCATAAGCTTTCTCAATAGCCTTTACAATACCACCGCAATAATCTATATGGTTATCCTTAAGCATAATCATATCGTACAACCCAAACCGATGATTGATTGCTCCACCTATTTTCACTGCTTCCTTTTCGAGCAACCTGAAATTGGGGGTTGTTTTCCGGGTATCCAGTAATCTGGAATGATAGCCTTCAATTTTATCAACAAAGCTGCGGGTTAAGGTGGCAATACCACTCATCCGCTGCATGGTGTTTAATACCAATCTTTCTGCTTTCAGCAAGGTATGCACCGAGGCTTCCACTTCAAAAGCCGTTTCACCCGGTTGCATGGTTTCCCCATCCTGCTTATGCAAAATAAAATTTGTACCGGGTTCGATGATTTCAAAAATCTGCTTTGCTACGGCTACCCCGGCGAGTATGCCCGACTCTTTTATCTTTAAAATACCCTTTCCAAATTGCGCTGCAGGAATGCAGCACAAAGTACTATGGTCACCGTCACCTACATCCTCCTGCAAGGCATCGGTTACCAGCTTTAAAAGTTTCTCATCAAAAATTGCTTTTTCCATGAATGCGCTTGATTATCTTCCGTAAAAATAGGATGCTTTTACAAAACCTCTGTTAAGAATTGTCTCAGAGCTAGCCCTGTTAACCTTTGACAAGAAAAAGGAAGCTGCATTAATAAAATTTAAAGAGGTAAATAAAAAGTGCGGCAACTAAATGGCTGCCGCACCTTTATTTACAAAACCAGAATCCTGATTTTTATAGCGAAGCCACAAGATTCAGATTCAGTTCAAAGTCATCGTAAATAGCTTTGTCACCGAGGTTTTCAAAGAAATTAGTTGAACGGTAACGAATATCGAAAAGGGTACGATCCACTGTAATAGCAGCAACGGCTTTCAAGGTATTGCCACTGATGGTGATGTCTGCCGGAAAAGAAATAGCCTTGGTTATGCCTTTGATGGTCAGATTTCCGTTAACGGTATAAGTACTTCCGCTTTTTTGGCTAACCGAAGTCAGGACAAACTTTGCAGTTGGGTGCTTTGCAATGCTAAAAAAGTCATCACTCTGTAAGTGCCCAAGCAATTTTTTATTAGATCCCTCATCTTTAATGTCTTCCACAGTCATGCTAGACATATCAATATCAAAAGTTCCGCTGGTTACATTGGCCCCATCAAGAACAATCTGACCTGCAGACACGCTTACAAAACCATTGTGGGAGCCGGTTACTTTTTTAGCTTTCCATTCCATGGTAGTGCTTTTTACATCTACTTTAAGTGTTTTTGGGGGCGTTACAAATGCTGAAGCCACTGCGAAAAGGAGGAAGCCGCCAGCAAGCATATAGGCAGTCATTTTTTTCATAATTGAATTATTTTTATTACTACAAATAGAAGTACTTTTAACGTAGAGAAAACCAAAGGGTTCGTTAATACGGAAAATTGTGGAACACTTCTCGGAAAATCAGCGCACCATGTTTAACTTGCACCCATGAGTAAAAAAGCAATGTTGGTCATCATGGATGGTTGGGGCCTTGGGCAAATTACCAAATCAGATGCCATAAAAGCGGCTGATACACCCTTTGTAGACAGTCTTTATAGTAAGTATCCAAATACTACCCTCATCACCTGCGGCGAATTGGTAGGATTGCCCGAAGGACAAATGGGCAACAGTGAGGTGGGGCACCTCAATCTTGGTGCCGGTCGTATTGTTTACCAGGAATTACAACGCATCAATGTAGCCATCCGGGAAAGGACTTTTCAACAAAACCCAGCTATTATTGCCAGTATTGACTACGCTTTGCAAAACAACAAGCCGCTGCATTTGCTGGGACTCATCAGTGATGGAGGAGTGCATAGCCATATCAATCATGTAAAAGCATTGGTTACGCTCTGCAAGGAAAAAGGACTGAATCAGGTTTTTATACATGCATTTACCGACGGAAGAGATACTGATCCTAAAAGCGGGCTTGGCTTTATTATGGATTTACAAAACCATCTGGATGAAACCCACACCGGTACAATAGCTTCTGTTACTGGAAGGTATTATGGGATGGATCGCGATAAAAGATGGGAACGGGTAAAAATAGCGTGGGATGTATTGATAAAAGGAATTGGAAAAGAAACACAGAAACCTTTGAAGGCCATTAAGGAATCTTATGAAAACGGCGTTTCCGATGAATTCATTCTGCCCATTTCGGTTAGAGATGATGCAGGACAACCCATTGCTACCATAAAGGATGGAGACGCTGTGCTTTCCTTTAATTTCCGCACCGACCGCTGTCGGGAAATAACCGAAGTGCTTACACAAACAGATCATCCCCTACAGGTTATGCATGCATTAAAGCTGCATTATACCACGATGACCGAATACAATAAATCGTGGCAAGGGATACATGTTGCATTTGAAACAGACAACCTTGAAAATACTATTGGGGAAATTATTGCAGATAAAGGATTGAAACAAATCAGGATTGCCGAAACGGAAAAATATCCGCATGTTACTTATTTTTTCAGCGGTGGGCGCGAACAGGCTTTTGAGGGAGAAAAGCGGATCATTATCCAAAGCCCAAAAGTAGCTACTTACGATTTACAACCTGAAATGAGCGCAAGGGAAATAACCGCAACCCTACTGCCCGAAATACAAAGCGGTGAATACGCCTTTATCTGTTTGAATTTTGCCAATACAGATATGGTAGGGCATACCGGGGTTTGGGAGGCTGCTATAAAAGCAGCAGAAACTGTGGACGATTGTGTGCGGCAGGTGGTAACGGCAGGGCTCGCACAGGATTACACCATTTTCCTTACAGCAGATCACGGAAACAGCGATTACCTCATTAATGAAGATGGCAGTCCCAATACAGCGCACACTTTGAATCCGGTTCCATTATTTGTAATCAGTAAGGAGTATATCAGGCTAACAAAACCTGGTAAACTGGGTGATATTGCCCCAAGTATTCTGAAGGTAATGGGTATAGAAATACCCAAGGAAATGACTGGCAATATTTTGGTGGATTAACCTTTTTTAAAATACTCAAATTGTTATGGAAGCTCCTAAGGGGAAAAAACCAATGCGAAAAAGAAGGATTTTCCGGATTATAATGATTGGCTTATTATTTGTGTTCGCCATCATGCAATTTATACAACCGGGGAAAAATAATCAGGATTTTGATATGTCGAACGACATTGCTATGGTTGTGACAGTGCCGGACAGTGTGCATCAGTTGCTAAAAGCTTCCTGCTACGATTGCCACAGCAACCAAACCAATTATCCCTGGTATGCCAATATTCAACCACTTGGATGGTGGCTTCGGGATCATATCATGGAAGGAAAAAGTCATTTAAATTTCCAGGAGTTTGCTTTGGTAGAACCAAAACCCGGAACCCCCTACTCTACTAAGGCTTTGCGGCAGGACCATAAACTGGAAGAGGTTTACGAACAGGTAGAAAGCCACGAAATGCCGTTGGAAAGCTACACCCGGATTCATAGCGAATCTAAACTGAATAAGCAGCAGGAGAAAATGCTGCTGGAATGGGTAAACACCGCAAGGAAGGATTTGGCTGAAAATTCAAAAAAATAGATGACTCGAAAGAATAAATCTGTGATTAAGGATTCGGAGACAAAAACACCAACAAAACCAAGTATAGCTTCGCTTTTTTTTTTGTATACCTTTACGACGCCTACATGAAGGATCGCCTTTTATATCGCCAATTATCAGTCATTATTTTGTGCCTGCTATGGATGCTACCTTTGCTTTCGCCCATAATTCACAACATTCGCAAGGGAATTCACCACCTTGAAATGTGGGAGTATGAAGGCGAGGAGAATTTACAGACGCTTGAAATAGAGGCTTCTTCGCTGGAATGGGTAAAACCCAACAAAGAAGTGCTTGTCAACGGCCGGTACTTTGACGTAAAGCAGGTTACGTACCAAAACGGGCAGGCGCTACTCACTGGTTATTTCGACGAAAAGGAAGACCTGATGGAAGCGATATTTGGACTGCAGAAAAATAAGCAGAACACTACAACGCAGCCTTACCGCCAATTGATGGTTTGGCTTTCCTTATGGCATCCAACCCACCTGCCAGGTTTACCAGATTGTATTTGTCTTATATCTTCCAACCGGTTACTGGTTTTCAATACAGACCCTTTAGAAATCTCCGTAGCAGGCCCGCCGGCACCCCCTCCAAGGTTTTTTTTCTTTGGTTTAGGGCATCTTTAAAAACCCCATATACTGCGTTATTCCAATTTCATAACCTCCGCAATTACCGCAGAGGCGTAAGGCCTTACGTCTCTATTCCGTTGTTATAAAATTGGAAGGCCTTATCTGTTTGGTTTTTATTGGCTCCCTTTAATATTTTTTACAAGGCAACTTCTACACCAACGCACCCTTTGCGGCTGGTACTGGATTCTATTCCGTATTGTTTAATTGTAACAACCAATGAAAAGAAAAACAGGATTTTTACTTCTTTGCCTGGCATTGGGCATGCTTTGCTATGGCCAAAATGATACGCTTTCCGGGGAAGCCAGAGTGGTAATTTCCGGAAACAAATGGGAACAAAAACTGAATGAGGTACCCAATAAAATAGTAAAAATAAGTACCCGCGATATTGTGCTCAATAATCCGCAAACAGCCGCCGACATGATGAATCAAACCGGATTCATTTATGTGCAAAAAAGCCAACTGGCAGGGGGAAGTCCCATGATACGAGGATTTGCCACCAACCGGGTGCTTTTGGTAGTGGATGGGGTGCGTATGAATAATGCCATCTTTAGGAGTGGAAATCTGCAAAACATAATCAGCATTGATCCGCTGTCTTTGCAATCGGCTGAAGTCATCCTCGGTCCCGGAAGCCTGATTTATGGAAGTGATGCCATTGGAGGTGTAATGGATTTTCATACCTTAACGCCGACCTTTATTGACACATCGGCGAAAACAAGTAAAATAACGTTTGGAGGCCATGCCTTAGCTCGTTACAGTTCGGCCAATCAGGAGCAAACCTACCATGCCGACTTTCAAATAGCTTCAAAAAAATGGAGCTGGATTGGCAGTATAACCCAAAGTACGTTTGGTGATTTACAAATGGGCAAACATGGCGGTTATGCAGGTTATCAGCGGCCAGAATATGTACAAAGGATTAATAACCGGGACAGTATTGTTCAAAACAATGATCCCCGCAGACAACTTTTTTCGGGATACGAACAGCAGCAAATAATGCAAAAAATAAAATACCGTCCGGTGGAAGGTATTGAACTGCAATATGGTTTTTACTACTCCGGCACGGGTACCGCCCCACGATACGATCGCTTGATTGAATACCGCAATAACCGGCTTCGGTTTGCCGAATGGAACTATGGCCCCATGCTTTGGCGCATGCATACCCTGCAAGCAAACTTTCTGAAACCAGGTATTTTATTTGACGAACTGAAAATAAACCTTGCTTACCAGAACTATGAAGAAAGCCGGACTGACCGTCAACGGAACAGTAACACCCGACGCAATCAGACAGAAAATGTAAAAGCATGGTCCCTGAATGTAGATGCCTATAAATCAATAGCCAAAGGCACGCTTTTTTATGGCTTAGAATGGGTAAACAATCAAGTAAACAGCAGAGGGGAAAATATGAATATCCAGACCGGTAATGTAACCCCTACCCTGAGCCGTTACCCTGATGGCAGTTCCTGGTCGAGTTTAGGTATGTATGGGCTATACAAAATAAACCTCTTGCCACAGCTTACGCTCAATGGGGGTTTACGGCTTAACCGGGGTACAGCTGAAGCCACTTTTGATCAGGAATTATTTCCGCTGCCCTACGACAAGGCAGATATTAACAATACCGCCTTGACACCTTCCACGGGACTGGTTTGGCGTCCCGGAGCTAGCTGGCAGATACATGGTAATTTCAGTACCGGTTTTCGTATTCCCAATATCGACGATTTAGGCAAACTTTTTGAAAGCAACCCGGGGAATGTGGTAGTTCCCAATGGCAACCTGGAAAGCGAATATGCCTTGAATTACGAAATAGGTATTGCAAAAAAAATGCCACATAAGTATACACTGGAACTGATAGGTTTTCATACCCGCCTCAACCGGGCAATTGTTCGCAGGCCTTTCCTGTACAATGGAAAGGATAGCATCCTCTTTGATGGCGTTTATAGTCAGGTGGATGCTTTACAGAATATTGGAAGTGCCTCAATATGGGGGCTGCAGGCACATGCTGCGATTTGGTTTAGCAAAAATCTTTCCCTATACTTTACTGGTAATTTTATAACTGGTAAAGAAACAGATGAGGCCAAAAATGAACAGGTAGCCTTGCGGCATGCTCCTCCTTTTTATGGCAACAGTGGAATAAAATATATGGGTTCAAGCTGGCAGGCAGAGTTTTTTTCACAATACAACAGCAAGATTGGGCATGAAGACCTAGCCCCAACGGAGCAATCCAAAACATTTATTTATGCTAAGGATGAAAATGGTAACACTTTTAGCCCGGGATGGCATACCTTCAACTTTCGGCTTGGATACCATTGGAAAAAATATGGATTGAACGCATCCTGGGAGAATATAACCAACCGCCAATACCGTACTTATAGCAGCGGAATTGTTTCTGCAGGTAGCAATCTGATCCTTTCTGCACGGATTAATTTTTAAGCCGAAGACGTTGATTTGAAATTGATTTCCCTAAATTTGAACAGTACAAAAGATATAATGTTAAAATAAAAACACCATTTTAGACGATCATCTAAGTTTTTTGAGGAAAAATGTTTCTCAAAGCAGCATTTGAATACAATTATTGTCTAATTTAGTGTAGTTAAACAATAACTACCTATGAATGAAGCATTGATCATTGAAGGATGTCTAAATAATAGCCCGGTAGCACAACGGGAACTGTATAACAGATACAGTCCTAAAATGCTATCCGTATGCTATCGTTTTGCAGCCTCAAGAGAAGATGCAGAAGATATGTTGCAGGAAGGATTTATAAAGGTATTCACTCAAATTCACTCCTTTCAGAATAAAGGAGCTTTCGAAGGTTGGATTCGCAGAATTATCGTCCATACTTGCATCAATGTGTTGAAGAGAAATAAAAAATTCAACCAAAGTGTAGATCTTGAACAGGCGGATTATGCCACAGTAAGGGAAGCGATACCCTCCATCATGCAGGCCAAACAGGTGGTGGAATGTATAAGAATATTACCCATTGGATACCGAACGGTGTTAAACCTGTATGCCATTGAAGGATACAGCCATAGGGAGATTTCGGAGATGATGGGCATTGAAGAAAGTACCAGCAGAAGTCAGTACACAAGAGCAAAATCAATGCTGGAGCAAATTTTAATTAGTAGAAAAATTATAGATAAAAAAGAGCCAAAAACTAACCTTATTGCCGCCATGTAAGAAAACGGGGAAATTTCTTCTCTGGTTCTAAAGGTTACAATCGGGTATTTGACCTGTCCTTTTGTTTTTAAATAGTAAAAGGGCAATGTAAGTACGAACAATGAAACATCCATTTGACCTGGACGATTTTGAATCTTTTCTGTCTGATCAGTCAGAAAAATTGCGGATGTATCCGGAAGATAAGGTATGGCGTAATATCCAACAATCCTTACATGGGAAAGGCCGTTGGCCAGCCCTTACATTCGCTGCATTCCTCACAGGAGCTTTCATTACGGTTTTATTGTTTTTGACCCATCCCGCTAAAGAACTACTTAACACCTCTCCATTGATTGCTTCCAACAATATACCGGATGCCAGTGCTTTGGATGAGCAACAAGTTACGCCGGTAGTGATTATAAATCCTTCATCTGTTAAAAAAGATGTATTACAGTCAGGGCTTTTTAAGTCCCCCTCAAGGTCTTCTAATGTTCTAACTGGAGAAATTCAAAGGGCTACTTCTCTTCTTGTAGAAACAAAGGACAATACCGACCAAGCCTTTGAAACTGATCCACAGTTGGAGTTTTACAAAGATTTAAATCAAAAGGAATCTCCGGGATTGGCTAAAATAATACCCCTATATCCGGCTTCATTGGGAGGTAATAAATTTCAGAATACCGAGAAAGGAGCGACTACCTTCCCTGAATTTGGTAATATAAATGCAACAAAATTGGAAAAGTCTCTTTCAAAGGAGTCAGCTATTCTTTCAACGAATAATCAAAATGTTGGTACGGCGACAGATAATCCATCAAACTCCGAAGGTTTGGAAAAGCCAATAAACAATATTCTTCCACCCAAAGCTGGAAAGCCAGGCAAATGGGAATTGCAGTTTTATGCAACTCCATCTGTAAGTTATCGCCATTTAATTGATGACAAGCGGCAGGTACTCGACCAGGGAAGCGGTCCTTATGCATTATTTGCTACCCAGGAAGTAAATGCTTTTGTAAGACAAAAACCTAAAATGGGGCTTGAAGCCGGAGCCGCCGTCCTCTACTCGATTTCTGACAATTTCAGAATTAAAACCGGGCTTCAATTAAATTTCAGACGGTTTGGTATCAGTGCATATAATACTATAACTGAACCTGCAAGAATGGACCTTGATAATGGGTTCGGGGTTCGCTCTATGGTTCAATTAACCAACATCAGTAATCAATCAGGATACCGGGAGATAGAACTGAACAACCATTTTCTGCAACTTGCCTTACCTGTTGGCTTTGATTTAAAGCTTGTTGAAGCCAAAAATATTGCGTTTTACATAGCAGCATCAGGGCAACTTACCTATCAACTCAAAAGCAATAGTTACCAGATTTCTTCAGATTTCAAGAATTTCGTAAAAAATACAGACCTTGATCGTAAGGTCAATTTCAATTCAGCAGTAGAAGCTTTTGTTACCTTCAAAACCGGGAATGTAACCTGGCAGGCAGGCCCTCAAATCCGGTATCAATTACTGCCAGGCAGTAAAAGCTCATACCTCATCCGGGAGCACCTGATAGATTATGGTATGAAAGTGGGTATCACAAAAACGCTGAAATAGAGTCCTCTTCTTTTTTTTAGTAATTTTATAACCATGTACCATTTAATTTTGTACATGGATTTTTTTTCAACAAACGGCATACAAGGAATATTTAGCCTGATTTTCGTTTTTTGTTTGACCTCTTCTTTAGGTTGTAAAAATCAAAAACAAAGTAAGGCTGAAGAAGAATATGTGATTAATTTACCCGAAGATTCTTTGGGCTCTGAACCGTTTTACCCATATATTGATTACCTGAATAATCAGCTTGCCTATATTAAAGCGACTCCACTTTCGGTAGACAAAAAAGTAACCATTGATGGAAAAGTTATTTCAGAAACTTTTATCAGCCGGGAAGAAGTGGCCGAACTTGCTCAACCATTCCTTGAGATTAACCCCGAAATAAAAGATTTAAAGCCTTTTTACAGGGAAAACAGTTTTGCAGACATGAGCATTCAAAAACTTACCTTTATCATAACAGCCACAAGGGATGATTTACCTTTACTTCAAGCAGATATTTTGGTAAATCCGGATAATGAAGTGGTGAAAAATATCGTACTTAAAAAACAATTTAGCCAGGGTGACAGTTCTGTTATGCAGTACCTGCTTTGGGAACACAAAATGTATTTGCAAATAAGCGAGACTATTCAAAAAAAGAATGGTAACACCTATACCCGGGTAACAAAAGTAACCTGGGACAGAACCATGCAGTAAGAGGATCTATAAAAATGACACAGGAAGCTTTTAAATTGATTGCACAGACCATTCCACATGAACCCGGTGTTTATAAATATTTCAACGAAAATAATACCATCATCTACGTAGGAAAAGCAAAAGATTTGCGCAAAAGGGTCAGTTCCTATTTCAATAAAACTTTTACCGGCTACAAAACCCATGAGCTTGTACAAAGGATCCACCATATAGAATACACTGTTGTAGATACCGAACAAGATGCGTTGTTCCTTGAAAATGCACTTATCAAAGAGCATCAACCCAAGTTCAATATCGATTTAAAGGATGATAAATCTTACCCTTATATTGTTATTAAAAAGGAACCTTTTCCCAGAGTCTTTTTAACCCGCCGGAAAATAAACGATGGAAGCGAGTACCTCGGGCCTTTTACTTCGGTAGCAAGGGTGCGTGAAATGCTCATCTTTATCCGGCAGCACGTTCAATTAAGAACTTGCAAACTCAACCTGACCGAAAAAAATATCGCTGCTGGAAAATTCAAACTTTGCCTCGAATACCATCTTGGTAATTGTAAGGGACCTTGTGTGGGTTTTCAGGATCAGTGGGATTATAATAAAGGACTCAACCACTTGAAACAAATGCTACGGGGCAAATTAGGGGACATCAGAACCCACTACCAGCAGGATCAAAAGGACGCCATTGAACAAATGAAGTTTGAAAAGGCTGCAATCATTCAAAAGAAAATTGAACACCTTGATCAGTACACCACTAAATCGGTGATTGTCAGTCAACATCTGGGTGACCTTGATGTGTTCAACATCCATAAAGATGGTGAAATTGCTTATGTAAATTTTCTGATGGTGAGAAGTGGTACCATTGTACAAGCCCATACCATCCAACTAAAAACGCATCTCGACGAAACCGAACCTGAAGTTTTGTCCTATGGTATACAGCGGATGCGGGACACTTTTGGCAGTGACACCACTGAAATACTGGTACCCTTCGAAATTGAAACAGCGGAAACTAATCTGAAAGTTACCGTTGGCAAAATAGGCGAAAGAAAAAAACTGCTGGAACTCTCTGCAAAAAATGTGTTGATATACCGCGATGAAATCCGACGCAAAAAAATGCTGCATACAGAATCGAAAACAGATGCAGACCGTTTAAGCTTGCTGGAAAACCTGCAAATAGATTTGAAACTCGGTGCCCTACCCGTTCATATCGAGTGTTTCGATAACTCTAATTTTCAGGGTAGCTACCCGGTATCGGCCATGGTTTGCTTTATGAACGGACTCCCAAGCAAAGAGGACTATCGCCGTTTTAATGTAAAAACAGTGGAAGGTATCAATGACTTTGCCTCGATGGAAGAAGCCGTTTTTAGACGCTATAAAAGACTAAAAGAAGAAAAATTGCCGCTTCCTCAGTTGGTGATTATAGATGGTGGTAAAGGGCAGCTAAGTTCAGCGCAGAATGCTTTAAAATCATTAGGACTGCAATCGGCTATGACCATGGTAGGCCTTGCAAAAAATGAGGAGGAAATATTTTACCCCGGAGATACCCAAAGTTTAAAACTCAATTGGTCAAGTCCATCACTCATGTTTATCAGGCGCATCCGTGACGAGGTACACCGCTTTGGCATTACCTTTCACAGGCAAAAACGCAGTAAAGGTACTTTTAAAAATGAATTGGAATCGATTACCGGTATTGGTAAGTCTACTGTGACTGAATTACTGAAACGTTTTAAATCGGTAAAAAAAATAAAGGATTCAGAGCATAAAGATCTGGAGGAAGCCATTGGCCCGGCTAAGGCAAAGTTAATTTTTGAATATTTTCATGGAAAAACTACTGATACAACTATTTCATAATCAACTATTTATCATCCCTTTTTTTATCAACTTTATCAGCTAATAACTCTCTCTTTTTCTTTTTGCTGAACGTTATTTCTTAGTTTGTTGGGAATGGATCTTGCAGGCTTTCTCAATCAAGTTCTTCGTTTGCCGTAAATTCAACCTCCTCAAAAAATGAGCAGGATAAGGGAAATAGCTTTCACCCATCAGGTAGGTAAGGAATATCCGAATACCTACAGGAAACGCATCCAAAGAAAGAAGGCTGCCCCGTAAATGGGACAGCCTTCCTTATAATTTTTATACTAAAGGGATCAATAAGACCACTGATCTTGTTCCCAGTTAAAAATAGTATTCTTGATTTTGTCACCTTCCAGCAAACGCATCAAGGGATCCTTTACAATACCATCCAACGGTCGATCGAATGGGTTGTTGAGGGTTGACTTATAAATATAGCTGGAAAAATAACGACTTTCGAAAATCTCTTCCCAACTCATGCGGGCACCCATATTTCTTGGATTGTAAGCATCGTAGCGAGAAAGCAATGGACGAAGGTCAGGGTAATAAACCCAGAATAACCGGGTAGTAGCACGCTCACTGCCATCATCATTAAAAATGGTTTGCATAGGTGCTATTCCGAGGATACGAAAATGTAATCTTGAAGTTTCTCTGTCAAAAATAATTTCTTCTTTCAGTGCAAACTGACGAATTGATGCCTCATTAAATTCATTTCTAATCGTAACTGTTTTCTGAGTAGCACCCGTTGGATCTTTCTCAAAATCAGGCACATCTACCTGATAACTGCTACCTGCCAACATTCTTGCAATTTCACCTGTAGAAAGTAGGGTGGTAAACCGATCATCCGCAGCACTGAATGCTCCAATATTACCTTCCTTTATATGCTTTAAAATAATATTCAGGAACTTCTGATTACCATTATCTTCATCTGCATCATAGGTAAAACCCATGTTCATTTTTTCACGGGTATCAATTACGCGCCATACAACCTGACGATACACCTGATCATCTAACCGAATATTATCATGCTTTAGAGGAATTTTATCCAGAATAGTTACACCACCGGAATCAATGGTGGTAGAAGGTCTGCGACCAGCCTTCACAACACGGACAGGGATAGTATCCACAGGTGGGGGCGGCGGTGGAGCTACAACAGGCTCCTGCTGCGCGGCGGTATTAACCGGCGGGGTCGCTTTCTTTGTGGTGGTTCTTCTTCTATTTTGTGCTTGAACATCACCTCCAATAACGAACATCAACCCAAACAAACCAGCTAAAATAAATGCCTTTTTCATAATCGCCTTATTAAAAAATATATTGTAATTAATTTTTAACGGATTTTATTGCATTTTATTGCATTTGGAAAGAGATGGAAGGCAATCTACGATTTCTGCCATCAGGACCTCTTGCAATAATTTCATCAAAAAATATCTGACTTCCGGGACGTGCTTGCGTAGATACTGCGTTTCCTCCCCAGGCCGGACCATTGACCTGCACGCTAGTATATTGTTGAAACCCAGGACCAATACCAGCGAGGTTGTAGCTAATAATTAAAAACGGAGCATCGAAATCCGAATCTTTCAGAGTAGCCCTGAGGCCTCCAATGGCCTTAAATTGAGCCGAAGACATTTTACCTCCACTTTCATTACCTACCAAAGGCACCGGATCAGGCAGATATTTTACCCGGATAGGAAAAGGAGAAGACTTACCGTCAACATTTACACTCACAGTAGCATTACCAGGTGTAGTAGGCTTGGCAATATATTTTCCCCCACCACCAGCACTGGTTATAGAGCCCGCTGAAAAAGAAACCGACATACTCTCTGCCTTTCCTGAACCTGAACTCACAGTAATGGGATTCTCCACCCCAATATACATTACGTTCATCTTGGAAAGGAATATTGAGGCACCACTAGGCTGCCCTACCGTGTACTTAACTACTTTTTCAGACACTTTTTGCGATCCGTCGTTCGGATCTGTATAAGTAATGGATACTTTTACCGATTGATCGCCACCACCAGCGGCTACTGTTTCCCAGGAAGCAGTACCCGTAGCGGGATCTACCGGACGGGGAGATCCATTAATGGTTACAGTTGGCAAGTTTTCAGTACTAAATGCACCTAAACCAGCATATATTTTAATAGGCTGTCCTGGCAACGTATATTCTGTATTTTGACTAACCAATGCTTCAAACTTATTCAAGATAACTTTCACTTTACCAACCTGATCCATAGCAGTATTTGCAACCAAATTACCACTACGTCTGACATCATTTTCAAACTTACTAAGGATGGTAATGGCAGCCACAGCAGGTGTCATCCTGAAATAAGCGCTTGTCCACGTATTATTCCCTTTATTTTGGGTTTTAGGCATAGAGAGGTCTATTGGGAGCGTTGAATCCAATTTACTAGCAAGTTCTATTGGTAACACTTTTAAGATGTCAGTTTTAAATTTTTCAAGTGCTGCATATAATTTTTCCCCTTCTCCCATGGTTTCAAACAATCTGGTAGGAGCATCCAAATTATCTTCTTTAAACAGAGGTGTACCTTCCTCATCATACATGGGCGTACCATCTTCCCTACCTGCTTCTTTCAAGAGTTTTTCCTTCAGTTCTCCAATATAAGCTGCCATTTTCTCGGTTATTTGCAGGGCTGAATCTGCTTTTGGTTTCCAAAACTCAGCCCTCACCCTTAGATTCTCATCTTCGAGCATTAACTTCATATTAGCCGAAATACCTGCGTTTGCCTGATTAATTACTTCGTTCGATTTATCCAAACTATTATTCACCGTTCTAAAAGCATTCAAAATTTCTGAAGAGACATTGAGTGCCAATAGGGCTGTCAACACGAGGTACATCATGTTGATCATCTTCTGCCTCGGCTCTTTAGGTAAAGCCATATTAAAATGAGATTTTTATTAAAATGAGTTATTGGTACTTAAATTATTAAATCAATCGTGCAAAAATCATGCAGGATGCCTTGGATTAACCCCGAACCTGCATAGCGCTGAGCATGTTACCGTAAACATTGTTCAGGCTGCTCAGGTTTTTGGCAAGCACGCCAATCTGCTCTTGTGCCTTTTTAGCATCATCTACGCTTCCCTGCATAGCTTGAGAAACTGCGGTCATATTACCGAAAAAACTGTTCATAGCCTTCAAGTGGTTATTGGTATCCTGTAGTTCTAATTCGTAAATAGCGTTCAATGAGGCCAAATTTTTTGTTAAATCCTGAACCTGTCCGTGGAACTGATCAGCGCTGCCACTCACCTGATTAAATTTCAATAGGGTTTCGCTGGTTTTTTCGATAGAACCCGTTACCAAAGCCATAGCATTGGCGGCATTCTTTGTATTGTTCGAAAAATCACCGGTGCTTTTTACTACATCACTAACTTCACCCAACTTATCCACTGTAGTTCCAAGTTTCTGAAAACCTGCACTAAGTTTTTGAAGATTGGTAGGATTGATTTCTGCCTTTTCCAGCATTTCTTCAATCGAGGTCAGAGCAGGATTACCTCTAGAAGCGCTCACAGTTGCTGGAGCTCCAGAGGGAGCTGGCGGCAAGAAAGCATATACAATAAAAATAAAGGCTTCGGTAAGCAAACCTATTGTCAACATAGTATCAGCAAAGGGCAAATGCAATAATTTAGACCAGGCACCAACCAATACTACAGCTGCACCCACACAAACAATGACATTTACAATAATTTCAGTTCTTCTTGTTACGCCTGCCATAAAACTTTAATTTTCAAAAAATTAGAATGATTATTAGAAAAAGTGAATATACTTAAAATGATTACCCGAAAATATGAACGGGTAATCATTCTAAAAATTTTAAACGAAAAACATTTTTGCTTTTATTTGACTTTGCCACCATTACCTTGACCAAAATAAGGCAAATCAACAACTGTGCGGAAACCTATGTAAGATTTTGCGGTATCTTGGTATTCG
Source organism: Chitinophagales bacterium (assembly GCA_038209595.1). Taxonomy (GTDB): domain Bacteria; phylum Bacteroidota; class Bacteroidia; order Chitinophagales; family Chitinophagaceae; genus Phnomibacter. The sequence continues at coordinate 11,037 of JBBQXO010000049.1, read as the reverse complement.
TATGCTCTTGTACTTGTTTGAAGGAAGTAACCTATGTCTTTCCAGCTTCCGCCACGTAATACTTTACGCTTCATACGAGGAGGATCACTGTCTTTGGCATTCCAGCGAATATCAGGGTTCATATCATGTTGAAAATTGTAGGCTCCTTCATAGTAAAGAGAAGAGGTCCATTCGGCCACGTTGCCAGACATATTGTACAAACCATAATCATTTGGCCAGTAGGCATCGGCACGTACAGTATAGAAACCACCATCTTCGGGGTAATTTCCTCTGCCCGGCTTAAAATTAGCTAGCAAACAACCTTTTTTATTCCGAAGATACATACCACCCCATGGATACGGTGCCTGACTTCTTCCGCCACGAGCTGCGTATTCCCACTGCGCTTCTGTAGGCAATCGAAAACCTGATTCAGTCATACGCCCCTTACGATCAAGGAAGCTATTCAAATAAAGCGTTCTCCAGTAACAGTAGGCAGATGCCTGTTTCCAAGTAATACCTACAACAGGATAATTACCAAAAGCAACGTGTGCAAAATACCGTTGGGTCATTGGTTCATTGTAGCTATACGAGAAATCACGCATCCATACTAAGGTGTCAGGATAAATTTTCTCGGCATATTTTACAACAAACTGACTTCTTGGCTTTCCTTTATTTTCATTTTTGGCCGCTTCCGTCAAGTCAAAGTATTCAACTTCAAACTCAATTTTCTCCGGATCGATTTCCTTTTTACCATACAATCTGTCAGGAGGAGGGAGTACAATCGCATCCAATTTTTCAATTGTTGCCTTATCGTTGTATTTAATGGCCTTGGCTTTGGGCCAGTCCACATAATCCACGCCATCCACGTTTTTAACAATTCCCATCAACTTAGCAGAGATGGAATCTCTAACCCAGTACACGAACTGACGGTACTGATTATTGGTGGTTTCGGTGGCATCCATCCAAAAGCCCTGTATAGAAACTTGTTTGTTACGCGCTGTAATGGCGTAACTAACATCTTCATCACTAGGGCCCATATGAAAGGTTCCGGGTGGCACATACACCATACCAAGGGGCTTAGTAAGACCTGGTTTAGCGGATGGGGCAACTCCATGAACTTGTCCGTCATCGGGCACGCCCGGGGTTTTCTTGCCAAGTTTGCCACAGCTCACGAAAAGAACTGCAATTGCACTCGGTAACAACAGGTAAGTTAATAAATTACGCATGGGTCTACAAAACTAAATTGATCGCAAAAATAAGAAATAAGGTGTCCAAATAATTCAAAGTCTAAATTGATTGAGTCTGATTATAAAAACCCAATCATTCAAAAAACGCATTTTCTGTGTTCTAATTGTAGAAAAAGAAAAAAAATCAATGTCGAATTTATAAGAACCATCTACGAATAGATAGCAATAATAACAAAAATCGGAAAATGTTGAAAATTAAATAATGATAATTGTCCCAAAATAGGAAAAATTAACCCAATTACACCTTATGCTTTAACAAAAACTTGGTTTATGTCGGTTAAAAGGTGAATTAAATCTAAAAACAATGGATTAATTTTCTTCAAAAGTAGCCCCTGAAATGGCAGTTTCCATACTCAATAATATAACAATAAATTTTTACAGGATTTAGACGATGTGCCCTCCAATTACCGGTTTTTTACATTTTGTTCTCTAAATATTTTTCAAGGGCTGTAATCATGCTGGGAGATTCCGGTAAAGGCGCTTTTATATGAGGTTTTAATCCGGCCTCTTCAATAGCCCTGAGTGTATTACTGCCAAACGCCCCGATATAGGTCCCATTTTGCAAGAATTCGGGGACATTGTCAAATAAACTCCTCACGCCACTTGGAGTGAAAAAGCAAATAATATCAAAATGTTCCTGAGTGATGAGTTCCTTTATGTCCGCACTTACCGACCGATACATATAGGGTGTATCATGATTGCATTTATGATCCCTAAGCCAGTTCAGAATATCATTATCCTGCTGGTTTTCGCTACAGGGATACAAAAATTTTTCGTTGCTCTTATGTTTGTTGATTACATCAAAGAGGGTTTTGTTGGTACCATCAGCCCCAAAAAATACTTTTCTCTTACGATAGAGTATAAATTTCTGCAGATACAGAGCAACCGCTTCTGAAATGCAAAAATATTTGTTGTCCTGACTGACACTGATGCGCATTTCCTCGCACATTCTAAAAAAATGGTCAATAGCATTTCGGCTGGTAAATATGACGGCTGAGTAACTGGTAATATTAATTTTTTGCCTGCGAAAATCTTTTGCAGCAATCGGTTCAAGAACAATAAAGGGTTGAAAGGCCAATTCTACCCCAAAACGACGTTCCAATTCGAAGTAAGGTGATTTTTCTGAGCCGGGTCTAGGCTGCGTAATCAGAATACGCATTGGCTTTGCTGCCTTGGTAGTTTCATTATGGCTTTTTGTCGTTATCATTTTCTACCAGGGTGTTTTTAAAATTTTTGCAAAACTAGTCATATCGATCTAGGTAAATTGATAAGATTTTTGCAATAATTAGTATTGGTGCTAGTTCCAAAGCGCAAAGGTAGATAAAAAAATGCCAAACAGACACCCGCTTGAGATTTCCTATAACTGGAAACAGTAATCGATATCGATATAAAAACAAACCTGCAACCAATACCCCGGAAATAGTTAAAAAATAAGGGTAAAGCCCCTCGCGACCAAGCCATAAAAAAATAACCATAGGAACCAAAGCAATTCCTACCACCTTATTCATTAAAAATTCTATAAAAATGTAAGCATTCATCTGCTCGTTAAATCCAAGAATCCAACCGGTAAGGTACAGCACAAAAAACTTGACCAGGTAAATGGCTGACAATATTAAAATGAAGAATCCCAATGAAAGATACCAGGTAGGCTGAATGTGCAAACCTATTCTTAGACTAATAAGGTACAAAAAAGTCCCTCCCACCAGAAAAAAGAAAAGATTCAAAAACAGCGAAGCTTGCCTGTTCTGCATCAATTGATCTCTGATAGATTTATTACCAAAACGATCTTGGAAAAACAGCCGGGAAATATCCAGAAAATATTTAGGGAAAGCCTTCACCCCGAATCCTAAGAGAAATAACAGACCAGTCAAAAAATAAAAGTATTCATCTTCTGAAACCGGATTAAATCTTTTTGATTGTCTGGTTACCGGGGCCTTTCTGTTTTTAATTAGTAATCTTGGCTGAAAAACCGGATCGATTATTGATGCAGGATTATAACAGGAATCTGCCTGTAAAGCGAAAGGATCCATCCGAAGTGGAAGATTTGACTGTCCACCAACATTAAGGATAGCCCCTATGAGGATCCCAACCGTAAATAGGGTCCGTTGAAATGCCACATTGTTTTGTTTAAAAAAGAAATTCCTGAACACGTGTGCAAAAATGCCCCCTTTCCAGCACCGGTCAAAAGAAATTTATAAACCCGAGGTGGATTTTGGATTGCCGCAGATCAAGCGGCAGATCATTGCGTTTGCCAATGGCCCAACTAATATTGATAATGCTGTTTTTTGTTTCCAATGCAAGCCCAAGCCCGGTTCCTATATAACTGTTGTTAAAAGATTGTACTTCGTCGCGATAACCGGCATACCCTGCATCCAAAAATCCAAAGAAATAGGCATTTTTTCCGCTTAACAAGCGATATTCGGCAGTTCCGACTGCATAATTACGGGCAAATATGCTTTCTTCGTCAAAGCCTCTCAGTAAACGAAACCCTCCAATCTGAAACAATTCGTTGCGGAAATAATTTCCGCTTTCGTACCAGCCTGCTGCCAGTGCGAGTTTTAAAACGGTTGCCCTGCCAGTTGGAATATATTGCGCCGCATTCAATTTAATTCTTGCCTGAAAAGTATTGAGCTTCAGCGTATCGTAGAGACTTGCAAAATCGAATCCCGGATTAGAGGGGTCTTTGAGGTTTTCAATATCGTTACTGCGGATAATTTTTTTGGTTCCACCCAATATCGAAAGTATCACTTCGCTGCCCTTGTGGGGATTCAGCCGGTAATCGGTGGTATTCCAGTGGTAATCAAGTCCGAAAGAGGTCGCATTTACCCCGGCAAGATCAGGAAGACGACCGTTCAGTAATACAAACGAAGTATCCACTGAAGTGACATTGGTTTGTTGTCTTAACAAGAAAACCTTGCCTGACTGAGTTAGTGAAAATTGATACGGCACTCCCAATTGTATTTGCAGGTTAACAAACTGGGTATCCTTTTTAAAAAGTTCAAAATAAAAATCAATCCCTGCTTTGCTGCCAAATAAATAAGGTTGCTGATAAAGTAAGTTCAACCGGGGAGATTTGTACTGAATCTGCTGCCAGTTTATACCCAATGTTTCTCCTACCCGGAATGAATTACGGAGCAGCATATTTACATCCCCGGTCACTTGCAGCGAGTTCCCCGGGGTTTGACTACTCACAGGCATCACCCCAAGCAACACATTTAAAATATTGCTGCGCTTGGGTTCAAGATAAACGTTTACAACCGCCCCTGTGCCTAGCATACTCAGATCCCAGCTTCGACCAGGAGTGGCAAAAGTGAGTTCATTAAGCCGCTGTTCTATTTTTTCAAGCTTACTTTTTTGATAAGGCGCTCCTTTCTCCATATCAAGGTAGCGGTGCAAAAAACCCGGTTGCAAACGGAGGGAACCCTGCTGGGAAAAGCTGTCAATCTTATAAATATTGCCTTTATCAATCTTCATCCGGGCCACCACTTCTTGTCCCTTAATATGGATGCTGTCAAATCCTACCCGTGCAAAAGGGTAGCCACTTTCCTCAAAATAATTGAGCAACTGTTCCCGATAACGGGTAAGATTGGCATCCTCCCTCAGTATTTTTTTATTTTTAGAACCCATTCCCTCTAAAAAAGGAGCGTATTCCGGTGGCAGAATTACTTTTTTTAATTGATAACGGGTGCCGGTATAGATGGCCGCAAATGCGCAGGTACTGTCGAACGATATTGAATCAATAGAGGCGGACCAATAACCTTTGGCTTGCATCTGAGGCAGGAGGTTGTTGAAATAATTACTTGCTTCTTCCTTATTTTTAAACTGTGTGCTAAATGGAAAGGCAGGTTCTGCTTTGTCTACGGGCACAAGCAAGACCTTGTAGCCTGCCGTTTGGGCACAAATGCCCCCTGCAAGCAGCAACCCGATCCAAAAAAGTGAAAACTTAGCCATTTTATTTGTTCAAAACTAACCCGTTGCAAAGATTCCCCCCAATTTTGTCCATTATTCTATGGCAGGTATTTATATTCATATTCCATTTTGCAGCAAAGCCTGCCATTATTGTAATTTCCATTTCAGCACTTCCTTGCACCGTAAAGAGGCATTTTTAAAAGCACTACACCGGGAGATTGCAGCCCAACAATTCCCCGTTCCCTTAGAAAGGCCCCTAACTATTTCCACCTTATACATCGGTGGCGGTACACCGAGTTTACTTAGTTACGATGAATTATATCAATTGGTACAACAGGTAAAAAACAACTACCCATTTGAATCTGGAATGGAAATAACGCTGGAGGCCAACCCAGATGATATCAACTCCGAAAAATTAACGGGATGGAAACAAGCTGGGATCAACCGGTTGAGTATTGGGGTTCAATCCTTCCGGCAACAGGATCTGGAATGGATGAACCGTGCACATTCTGCTACACAGGCCACCCGGGCAATAGAACTGGCCAGACAAGCTGGTTTTGAAAATCTGACCATTGACCTCATTTACGGCACCCCAACACTGGAGGACGCAGCATGGCTGGAGAATTTAGGAATCGCAAATACTTTGGGTATTACCCATCTTTCGTGTTACGCGCTTACCGTGGAAGAAAAAACAGCTTTGCATCATTTTATTGCAAAAGGAAAAGTAGCCTGTCTCGATGAAGAAAAGCAGGCAAGACATTTTGAAATGTTGACCCAATGGGCTGAGGAACATGGCTGGGAACAATACGAAATCAGCAACCTTTGCCGGCCGGGCCACCGTAGCAAACACAATTCAGCCTACTGGGCGGGTACCCCATATCTTGGTTTTGGCCCATCGGCACATAGCTTCGATGGGAAAAATAACCGATGGATGGCAGTGGCCAATAATGCCCTTTATATAAAGGCATGGATGGAAAATGACGGCGCCGGAACTTATGAAATAGAAACCCTTACCAAGGAACAGCAACTCAATGAAAGAATCATGACAGGGTTGAGAAGAATGGAAGGGATACCGATTGATTCTGCATTACAAACTATTTCAGGAATACAGACCACAGCAGCATTATATAACCTATTTATAAAAGAGGCCAAAAAATCAGAAGAAGAAGGACTTTGCAGGATAACACAAACTGCCATCCTGCTTACTGAATCGGGAAAATTAAAAGCCGATGCTTTAGCTGCGGGGTTGTTTTTTTAGTAAAAAAACTTAATTACAAAAATAGCGGAGCAAAATTATTTCAACTGTTTTTCAATAAACTGAAACCCTTCCACAGCAGGCAAGCCCTCCCACAAAATACGGTAAATGGTATCCGAAATAGGCATTTGAGCCTTTATATCGCAGTTAATTTCGTACAACCCCTTGCTTGCCGGAAACCCCTCCGCCACCATATTCATTTCCAGTTGTGCAACTTTTACCGAGTAACCTTTGCCAATCATATTGCCAAAAGTTCGGTTGCGGCTATACAAAGAGTAGCAGGTTACGAGCAGATCCCCAAGATAAACACTGGTAGCGTATTCAATTTTATTGGTATCCGGCGCATTTTTTAATGCCATCACCTTTTTCAGAAACTGAACCATTTCGTTGGCGGCATTGGTGATGTAAACACTTTGAAAATTATCCCCGTAATCCAGCCCATGGGCAATACCTGAACCTACTGCATAAATATTTTTAAGTACGGAAGCATATTGCGTTCCCCACACATCGTGGGTGACCACGGTATTGAGGTAATCCGTTTGAAAATGACCTGCTATAGCCGCTGCTATTTCTTCATTTTCCCCGCTAAAGGTTAGGTAGGATAATTTTTCATTGGCTACTTCTTCGGCATGGCAGGGGCCCATTACTGTAAAATAATCTGTTATAGGCACTCCAAACTTAACCTGTAAGTACTCATTCAATAGTTGATGATCAGGATTTGGCAAAATACCCTTTATCGCCGAGACCATTTTTTTACCCTTAAAAATATCTGAGGGAAGTTCTTCAAAGGTTTCCAACAGATAGGCAGAAGGAATGCAAATCACTACAACGTCTGCATTTTGCGTTACTTCAGGTACATAACTGCTCAAGTGAAGCTTTGAAAGATCAAAATAAACTGAACTCAGGTAATGCGGATTGTGCTTCCTTTTTTTGATATGATCAATGATTTTCTGGCTCCTTAACCACCAACCAATTTTATGCCCGTTATCCGTAAGCATTTTGGCAAGTGCGGTAGCCCAGCTTCCTCCTCCGATGATGCAAAAGTTCATGCAACAAAATTAGGGAGTTCATTTCTTTACCTGAAAAAGCTTTTCCTTATCCACCACCAAAACCTTCATGTCATCCTTTAAAAGCCGGTAAATGGTATTGTACGGTTCAACCACTACTTCTTCTCCTCCTTTCAATCCTGCCGTGATTTCAATATACTTTGTGTCTTGTATTCCGGTAGATACTTTTACTTTCTTTACCATACCCGTGGTCTTGTTGTATACAAATACCACCACATCCTTTTCATCCTCATCCGCATTGGCTGGCTTTATATTTCCAGTTCCTTCTTTTTTTTCTATTTTATCCCGGGTGGTAACGGCATTTAGCGAAACAGTTTGGATATTCTCGCTGCGGCGGGTTTGTATATCGGCACTGGCCGTCATACCGGGACGGAAAGGAAAGCTGCGTGGCTTATCAGGATCAATTAAATCTTTGTAACTTTCAGGTAAAAGAGTAATGAAAACCTTGTAATTTGTAACTTCATTAGAGGTCGCAGCACTGGAAGCCTGTGCATTGATAGCGCCTGTCTGGCTGCTGGCAATCTGGTAAACCACCCCTTTAAATTTTCGATTGATATAAGCATCCACAGTAACTACAGCGCTATCGCCTACTGTTACCTTGGGGATATCATTTTCGGTAACATCTACCCGGATCTCGATTCTACTCATATCGGCAATCCGCATCATTTCGGTACCTGCCATCTGGGCGGTTCCCACCACTCTTTCGCCTTTTTTTACATTTAGCAAAGTAACAATACCATCCATAGGAGCCATAATAGTGGTACGGCTTACATCCTTTTGAGCCCTTTCAAGACTAGCTCTTGCACTCTTAACCGCCGACTGGGAAGCCGATTTATTGCGCTTGGCAGCATTCAGGTTAGCGGAAGCTGATTTCAATTGATTGTCAGCCTGCTCAAATTCTGACTGGCTGATTACTTTATCTTTTAAAAGTGTTTTCTGGCGGTTAAAATTCATTTCAGCAATATCCAAGGCTGCCTGCAATCCGGTAATTTGTGCTTCCACATTGGCTACCTGAAATTCCTGCTGGCTTACCACGGCTGCGGCTTGCTGCTGCTGAGTACCCAATATATCCGCGTAAATTCTGGCAATCACCTGCCCACGCTTTACGCTATCTCCTTCCATTAGGGGCAATTCAACTATCTCTCCACTCACATCGGAGCTTACTTTTACTTCAACCTCAGGATATATACGACCACTGGCGTTTACTGTTTCGATAATGGTTCTGGAGCTTACTTTTTCAATAGCGACTTTAGTTCCTTCCTCTTCGCCAATCAAGCCTTGTTTTTTGGCAACTATCAGTCCTACAACAATCACTGCTAAAATGGCAATAATCCAAATGGTTCTTTTTTTCATACAATTTTTATTTAGTGGACTCTCCTCTGCTACCGGTTAAAACTGTTCTTTCGTTTAACCGCCGAAAAGACCGAAATCTCTTTTTACAAATGAATATCTGTCCTGCTTCGTTATAGCTTAATGCTGTTATTCTTGTAAAATTCCAACACTTTCAGCCGGAAAATATATTCATATTGACTTGAAGCGAGGTCAATTTTTGCCCGCTGCAGGTTATTTTGCAGGGTAACCAACTCAATAACCGGCAACAAACCTACTTCATATCTTTTTTGTCCAAGGCTATAACTGTACTCTGAAGTTTCCACCGCTTTTTTACGACTGTTGAAGGTTTCCAGAGTATTCACTGCACTTTGATAAGCCTGATAAATATCCTGTTTCAATTGCAGCGTATCAGCCAACATTTGTAGTTGAAGCGTGGTTTGGTTTAACTTAGAACGCTGGTATTGTGTCTTTGCCTGGTTGCCATTGAAAAGGGGTACGTTGATAGCAAGACCAAAATTCTGGCGAAAGTTATAAGGCATTTGTCTGAAAACATTGGCTACTTCAAATCTTTCAGGTCTGGTAATTGTTTGATTTAAAAAATAATTGGTACCCGAAACGGTTACAAATGCCTGCGTAGGCAACACGCTGGTAATATTGTTACCTTTGGGTAAAAAAGTAAGTGCACTTGAATAAGCTGTTTGTAATCCCCCAAAGGCACTGATGGTGGGATAAAGCGCTGCTTTGGCTACAGCGGTAGTTTTTATTGCCGATTCAAGTCGCAATCGGTTTGCTTCCTGACGAGGTTGCTGTCTTACGGCCTTTTCAAAAACATCATTCGGCTGCAATTCGGTAATAGGATCTATGGGAATGGCATCAGCCGGTGGAATGGCTATGCGAAATGGTAACGCTGCATCAAGATTAAGAATGGCTTTGATGGAAAGTTCATTCAGCAAGAACTGGCTTTCTGCACCTACATAAGTGGCACTGTCCCGGGCAAGCTGAGCAGAAAGTTCTGCGGCATTCAGTTCGGGTAAGGCACCTGCATCTACCCTTTTGCGGGTGATATCCAATTGCTGTCGTGTCTGGTTTACCTGCACAGATGCAATGCGCATTTGTTCATACGCCAACAGAGCTTGCAGATAAGCCGAAGCAATATTGAGCGAAATATCATTTTGAATAACCTTTGTTTCCATACGGCTTGCCTCCGCGGCAATCTGATTGGCAGCAATCTGGTTTTTTTGGGCAAACCAGTTGAACAGGGTTACATTGGTTTGAAAAGAAGCATTTAGAAACGTAATCTGATTATTGGTAAACTGGTTGGAGGTGGGATCAATACTTCTACCAAACTGCTCCCCAAGCGATGTCTGGAAGTTGACCGTAGGCCAGCGGGCATCCCTGCTTTGCTTGTAAGTTAGGACCGACAAATCTTCCTGCACTTTGTTCTGCCGTACCTGAATATTGTTTTCAACGGCAAAATCGACACAACGTTGTAAATCCCAGACATTCTGACCATGCACCACCTGGCCAAAAACTATCCCCATTATGATTAGAAATCCGTTTTTCATAGCTGCAAAAGTAAGCCGGGGGAGCTCAAAGCCCGAATAATTAAGGATAAATGGACAAAACCGCTTACAAGCGTACCATTTTAGCCATTGACCCCTTGTAGAAAGGGATAACCGAAACAGAATAACAGAAATTATGTAGCAGGCGCTCCTCAGGATTGGATTTCATTCTTATCGAGGGCCTGTTGCAGATCAGCTATCAAAAACCCTGGATCTTCGAGACCCACGTACAATCGGCACATCCTGTGTGCTTCTTCATCGGGGTTAAAAGCATCATGGGGAATTCCTGCGCATTTAGGAATAATCAGACTTTCGTGCCCGCCCCAACTTACCGCCATTCTAAAATATTGGAGGGCATTGCAAAACTCTTCAATAGCCAAAACCGATCTGTATTTTAAAACAATAGTAAACAAACCGCAAGCCCCTGACATTTGTTTTTGTGCTAGATCATGTTGTGGGAAATCGGGATCAAATGGAAAAATAACCCTTTCCACTGCTTGGTGGGCTTTCAGCCAACCGATCACAACACGGGTAGTAGCGGATATTTTTTCCATCCGCATAGGCAGGGTACGAAGTCCCCGCAACAACAACCATGCGTTAAAAGGTTGAATACCACTACCAATGGTCAGCAACTCTTCATTAAAAATCTTTTCCATACGCTTACGGCTCCCGGTAAGTACCCCGGC
>JBBQXO010000048.1:0-29583 GCA_038209595.1 Chitinophagales bacterium | reverse complement strand
ATAAAAATGAATATGAAAAAGGAATTAAAATTGATGATGAAACATTACAGAATATCAATCTAACCAATAAAGAATTTAGAGGAGATTGGAATTACAAGATAACACCATAAATGTATCATTTAATATTTAACAAACACATATTGTTTAATAAAATTTACTTTATGAGGAAAAATACTTAAAAATTGATGCTAGAAAATAGACAAACATTTAAGTTTAATCAACTTAAAAAGTATTTTTTGCAAAAAAACTTACTTTTAAGACTGTTTTATTAAATAGCCTTTTGTTAAATGCCCCATGAAATCCTGATCCAGCGGAAAATAATTTAGTGGTATCTGTTAACTAAAAAGGAACCGGTGAGGTTTCATCACCCTCGGCAGTTTCTGTTGGTGCCAGAGGCATGTTTATTGGTTGGATGGATGGCAGAAACACAAACACCAAAGGAAACGATATTATTTTAATACGTGTTTTAGCCGATGGTACCATTGCACCCGGTTTTGCGGTTAGGGGGTATTGCGGTTTGCAATGCAAACAATACAAAGGAAAACCCTTTTATTTCACAAGACGGACAGAGTGGAGTAGTAATTATATGGGTGGATAGCACGTTCAATAACCCAACTAATGGCGACATTCATGCCCATCATTTATCGGCAGCAGGTGTCAGGCAATGGGCAGCTTACGAAATACAGATAGCCACCCATGAGGGTAGAGTACAAAGAGACCATATGGCAGTAACAGAGAAAAATAATTCTTTTTTGGTGGCATGAAGCGATAGCCGTTCTGGTAACACCACGCAAAAATGTATGTATCGAAAACCTGAGGAATGGAACCTTACCCGTTACCTTATAAGAGGTTGGTGCAACGCTTTTTGGTAAAACAGTAAAAGTGCATTGGACAAATACAAATGAGTTTAACCTTGCCCAATATGATGTAGAACGCAGAATTGATGGTAATAATTTTGCAGCAACGGGCTCTATCAATACCAGAAACACGCCGGGTATACACCAATATGATCTGCAAGATGCCACGCCCGTTTCAGGAAATAATTTCTATAGAATTAAATCCATAGAATTCGATGGTACCTTCAAATATTTTGAGATTGCAAAAGTTCATGTATCCTACCTTTCTAATAAATCAGTACATCTGTATCCCAATCCGGTTGTAGCAGGATTGAATATCTGGTTAAATAATTTAGCACTGGGATTCTACGAGTTTCGAATGGAGATTTTTCGGGCAGAAGCATTAAAATATATCGCCTGCAAAAAACTACCGTTACCCAAACCTTTTCTCTTTAATCAGGCAAATTAAGTCAGGGAATTTACCACCTACAGGTAATAAATGATATAGGAGAAACCATCAGTGTTTTTATCCCTTATGAAGTGCTAAAATAAAAAGAGATTAAATAGAAACGTCGGACCTGTTCAGGTTTGGAGTTTCTATTAATGAGGGGAATAAAGCTAAAAAAAAGGCATAAAAAAAACCGGAATTTAGAAAGTCCGGTTTTTTTAAAGGCTTCAAAATAATTAGCTGATTTTTTCTACCTGCATATAATTTAATTCGACCGGAGTAGAGCGACCAAATATTTTTACGATTACTTTCAGCTTTTTCTTTTCGTCATTTACTTCTTCAATAACCCCATTGAAATCGTTGAAAGCACCATCAATAATTTTAATGGTTTCTCCAATAATGAAAGGCTCGCTCATGGTAATACCCTGATCGCTCATTTCATCTACCCTGCCGAGCATTTTATTTACTTCAGATTTTCTGAGAGATATAATATTGCCCCTTGATCCTTTTCCATCGGTAAGAAAGTGCATAATATTACTGATGCCGCTGATATGTTGAACCATATCATCAGTTAGCTTGCCAACGGCAACTTCCATCATTACGTAACCAGGATAGTAGTTTTTTTCGCGCATTACTTTTTTACCGTTTTGCACTTTATATACTTTTTCCATAGGCAGAAAAATCTGCTTAACCCGGCCGCCCCATGTTTGTCGAAGGAGATCTTTATCAAGATATTCTTTAATAGAACGCTCCTTGCCACTTACCACTCTAAGGACATACCACTTACTATCTTCTTGTTGTTGTTCGATTTCTGGTGTATCCATTACTTAAATAAAGAATAAATCAGTTTGAGGAGATTTTCCGAAGCGATATCCATCACCCAGACCATTGCCGTAATAAGAACTGTAGCTACAATTACAATAATGGTACTTTGCTGCAACTGCCCCCATGTGGGCCAGGTTACCTTCTCGGTAAGTTCATGCAAGCTTTCTTTTGCGTAAGCGGTGATTTTGCTCATAAGAAAAAATCCAATTTATTAAGCAAATCCTTCGGAAAATTTTGTATCAAAAGAATTGCTGCTATTTAATTATACTAATGCTTGCACGGGCACGCGGATTCGAACCACGATCAAAGGTTTTGGAGACCTCTATTCTACCGTTGAACTATGCCCGTAAAACAATTAGCTAATAAGCCAATCGGCTAATTAGCTAATTGTATACAAATGTATGAGAATTACTTGATAATCTCAGTAACCTGACCGGCACCTACAGTACGACCACCTTCGCGGATAGCGAATTTCAGGCCTTTCTCCATAGCAATCGGCTGAATGAGGGTAATATGTAAATTGGTATTATCTCCAGGCATTACCATTTCAGTTCCTTCGGGGAGCATACACTCGCCGGTTACATCCGTAGTACGGAAATAGAACTGAGGACGGTACTTGTTAAAGAATGGTGTGTGACGACCACCTTCTTCCTTGCTTAATACATACACTTCACCTTTAAATTCGGTGTGCGGAGTAATAGAACCTGGCTTACAAAGAACCATACCCCGACGGATCTGGCTCTTTTCAATACCACGAAGAAGCAGACCAGCGTTGTCACCAGCTTCACCTTCGTCGAGCAATTTTTTAAACATTTCAACTCCAGTTACAGTAGAAGAAAGCTTATCAGGCATCATACCTACAATATCAATACCCTCACCTACTTTAATTCTACCACGTTCGATACGACCCGTTGCTACGGTACCACGACCAGTAATAGAGAATACGTCTTCCACGCTCATAAGGAACGGAAGGTCAACGGGACGAGGAGGCAGGGGAATGTAAGAATCCACAGCAGCCATTAATTCGTTCACTTTTTCAACCCACTGCTCTTCACCAGCTAAAGCGCCAGTGGCAGAACCCTGAATAATAGGTGCGTTATCACCATCAAATCCATAAATACTTAACAGGTCGCGAATTTCCATTTCAACCAATTCAAGCAATTCAGGATCATCTACCAGATCAACTTTGTTCATAAATACAACCAGCGCGGGAACTCCTACCTGACGAGCAAGCAGAATATGTTCTTTTGTCTGGGGCATAGGGCCATCGGTTGCTGCAACTACCAGAATAGCACCATCCATTTGGGCAGCACCGGTAATCATGTTTTTTACATAGTCAGCGTGACCGGGGCAATCCACGTGAGCATAGTGACGTTTGACAGTTTGGTATTCAACGTGTGCCGTATTGATAGTAATACCACGCTCTTTTTCTTCGGGCGCGCCATCAATATCATCATACTTTCTTGCAGTTGCCAAACCTTGTGCTGCAAGGATGTGTGTAATAGCTGCAGTTAATGTTGTTTTACCGTGGTCAACGTGGCCAATCGTACCTACGTTAACGTGAGGCTTGTCCCTCTTAAAGGTCTCTTTTGCCATTTTAGATGTTTTTAATAATTGTTTACACTGTTTAAATAATCACGAAGCCAGATGTGTGTTGACCATCCGGTATTCTGAGCCGTTGATGAGAATTGAACTCACGACCTCTTCCTTACCAAGGAAGTGCTCTACCACTGAGCTACAACGGCGTTGCTCAGTTGGCAGCTTTTTAGCAGGCAGTTTGCAATTAAAATAAGATATATCTAAAGATACACCCTGCTTACTGTCCATTTGCAAACTGCAAACTGTTACCTGAGCGGGAGACGAGGCTCGAACTCGCCACCTATAGCTTGGAAGGCTATCGCTCTACCAAATGAGCTACTCCCGCTTACAAAAACCATTTTTAAAGAACATGACCAATATACCAAGAAAGTGATTTCTTTTTTTATCGATCAATACCGACTTCAAAATGGAGTTGCAAGGTACAACATAATTTCACCATTTTAATCGGTAATTCTCCTGTTTTCCTTAAAAGAATTCAAAATTTTGAAACTTAAAAAGATAATAAAGAGCTGTGGGCAGTGGAGGATTCGAACCTCCGAAGTCGAAAGACAGCGGATTTACAGTCCGCCCCATTTGGCCGCTCTGGAAACTGCCCAAACAAATCAAATTCTAAAAATTCATTTCCAAAAGTTTGGAATTCGAATTTTTGGAATTTCTCTTGGAGCCACTTGCCGGAATCGAACCAGCGACCTACTGATTACAAATCAGTTGCTCTACCAGCTGAGCTAAAGTGGCATTTTTATTAACCTTTTCAAAGAACCACCGACCTACTGATTATCCCGCACCTGCGGGAATCTAACAACTGAGCCTAAGTGGCATTTACATTAACCTTTTCAAAGAACCACCGACCTGCCGATTATCCCGCACCTGCGGGACTCTAACAGCTGAGCAAAGTGGCATTTACATCAACCTTTTCAAAGAACCACCGACCTACTGATTATCCCGCACCTGCGGGACTCTACCAGCTGAGCTAAAGTGGCATTTACATCAAATTTTTCAAAGAACCACCGACCTACTGATTATCCCGCACCTGCGGGACTCAACCAGCTGAGCTAAAGTGGCATTTACATCAACCTTTTCAAAGAACCATCGACCTACTGATTATCCCGCACCTGCGGGACTCTAACAACTGAACTAAAGCGGCATTTGCATTAACCTTTTCAAAGAACCACCGACCTACTGATTATCCCGCACCTGCGGGACTCTAACAACTGAGCCTAAGTGGCATTCAAACCTTTAACCATCTGTATTTCACATTTGGATAAAGTTATTTTCTCTGATACTTGAAGAACTGTCCCCGTTTTTGGGATGGCAAAAGTAAGGCAAAAGCTGATATGGCAAAAAAAATAGTTGAAAATCTTTTTAAACGTCTGTGAAATACTTTTTTAGTCCATTTGAATTTTGCAATCCTGACTTCATAATTTCAATATTTTTTTGATTTTTTCTTACTGTTTTTCCTTTTCAAACTCTTTAAGAGCCTTATAGAAAAGGGTTTTAAAAGAAATTCACCTCCTTTGATTTGGTTTTAAAAGGAAAAGAGAAAGCAGGCATCAAAGTTGATTTTCTTCAAAAAAAAAGATTTTTATTTTTAAAAGACTTCCCATGCAGTCTATTTTTTGAATCACTTTATCGGAAGAATTATCCATTGATACAATAATTTCAGACACTATCATCGGTTCTAAAAGGAATAAATATAAAACCAAGATCAATAAAATAGTCATAAAAGCAGATATAAGGTAATCTTTTATGAATGGTAAGGAAGCGGGAATATCAAATTATGGTGAATAAAAAAAACCCCTGCCCCGAAAGAGGCAGAGGCTTTATCATTACAGGATAGCAATCAGTTCTGTAATTTTTCTTTTTTTCGCTTTATTTGGTTGCAAACGCTATCGAAGGCTTCGTCGAAAGAGACTTCGAATGACTTACTCGAGGTTTTAACAAAAATCTCATTTTTCGGGATCCGCACTTTAATCTCGGCTACTTTATCCTTGATTTGATGCACCACGTTGTCCAATTTCAGAAAAACATCCACTTTTATTATTCGGTCATGGTAGGTACTTAGCTTATCTACCTTTTTCCGGATGTGGTCTGTTAATTTTCTGTCGGCATCAAACCGTACTGTCTGAATGTTCAGTGTCATAGTCAACACATTTTAAATGAATAAATAAAGAACTAAAAAGTAGATTTTGATATCACATAGGCTAATTTTTTCTAAATGAAAGGTAAGGTATTTTTACTTTGCTACCCTTACTTTTAATATAAACGAAAAAAAACTCTATAAATTTTTCCCGCCGCGAGGATGTGCCTGTTCATGCACCTTTTTCAACTTCTCGATGCTGTTATGGGTGTACACCTGTGTGGCGGCAAGGCTGCTATGCCCCAGTAATTCTTTTACGGCATTCAGGTCAGCCCCAGCATTGGTAAGGTGTGTAGCAAAACTATGCCGCAGAATATGAGGGCTCTTTTTATCCTGTGTGGTTACCAGAGACAGGTATTTTTTTACTGTCTTATAAACCCAATGAACTGCTACAGGCTGCCCATCGGGCTGTACGAGCAGATATTGCCGGTCAGCATTTTCCAGATTCTTTTTCTCCTCAAGGTATTTTTTGACCAAGGCAAGCAAATCTTTCCTGAGGGGGAGAATTCGCTCCTTATTGCCTTTACCCAAAACCCGTATAGTTTGCTGATGCAAATCTGTGTGGGTTTCGGTAAGCGAAATAAGTTCACTGCGTCGGAGACCTGTTTCATACAATAAGCGAAGTGCTAATTGAGCCGTTTTACCCTCCCAGTCATCGGGAAAAACATCCGCTTCCCAGAGTTGTGAAAGTTGATTTTCTTCAATATAAACCGGAAGGCGCTTGCCCGATTTAGGACTATTGATAGCAGACAGAGGCGAAACAGACACCCACTCCTGCTTCATCATAAACTTATAGAAAGACTTCAGCGCTGATAATTTCCGGTTGATGCTGCGGGGCGTTATGCCTTCCTCTCTCAATTGTGCCATCCATGTGCGGATGTAGGGCGTTTTTATTTCTTCGCAGTTATTTACTTCAAAAGCATGCCGCAAATAAACTGTAAATGTTTCCAGATCATTCTTATAAGCGATAATGGTATGCTGCGAAAAACGTTTTTCGAATTGCAGGTACCGTAAAAATTCGGAAATAGCTTCACTTAATTGCATAAAAAAAAACAGTAGCTATAAAGGTAAGCCTCTATATGCTACTGTTGATATAATGTTCGTCCCCATGATGGGGGAAAATTAAATTTCGATTTTTCCGCTAGCGATTTGCTGCTTGTAAACAGCTTTCAAAACTTCGAAGCGACGCTTAACCGAAGGCTTCGTAAAACTTTGACGGTCGCGAAGTTGCATCAGCACTTTAGCTTTTTCAAACTTCTTCTTATACTTCTTAAGCGCTTTATCAATGTTTTCGCAGTCTTTTGAGTCGATGATTAACATAATTTATATACCCCCTTTGAAAAAATTTGAGGTGCAAAGATAGCCATTTAGTTCACCCAGCAAAATTTATAAGCAACTAAAATGTAAATTATTCGCTGAAAACGAAGTCTTTAACAGGTTAAGAAGTCAGAAATGTCTTTTTTTGCATTGCTCAATACAAAACGAAGATATGTTTACAGGAATTATTGAAACCATGGGAACCGTAAAGGAAGTGCTGATTTCGGGTACCAACCGTTCTTTTTGGATAGAAAGCGATCTGTCGGGGATGCTCAAAATTGACCAAAGTGTGGCACATAACGGGGTTTGTCTTACCGTGGATGCCCTACAGGACGGCAGGCACCGGGTAACTGCCATTGAGGAGACCCTCCAAAAAACCCACCTTGGTAGCTGGAAAGAAGGATCTTCCGTAAATATAGAGCGCTGCCTGATGATGGGTGGCCGGCTCGATGGACATATGGTTCAGGGACATGTGGACACGGTAGGGAACTGCCTTGATGTGCATGACCAAAATGGTAGCTGGCTTTTTACGCTAAGCTTCCCGGAAACATTCGCCCATCTGATGATTGAAAAAGGGAGTATTTGCCTGAATGGTATCAGCCTGACTGCATTTTCGGTTACAAAAAACAGCTTTCAGATAGCCATCATTCCTTATACATGGGAACATACCAATATGCATGCACTCAAACCGGGAGATGCGATCAATCTCGAGTTTGACATGGTAGGTAAATACATTCAAAGATCATTGGCATTGCAGGTAAATGGATAAACCCCTACCCCATATTGCCATTGCCATTCTAAACTTTAATGGCAGGTATCTGCTGCAAAGCTACCTGCCATCGGTTTTGGCTTTAAGCTACCCTAACTATTCAGTATGGGTAATTGACAACGCTTCTACCGACGAATCAGCCGCCTATTTGCAGCAAAGGTTTCCCACGGTAAAGCTGGTACAAAACAAGGGCAACTATGGATTTGCACAAGGATACAATGAAGGGTTGAAATCTATCGAGGCAGACTATTATCTTTTACTCAACAGCGATGTGGAAGTAAACCCCGGGTTTATGGAACCCGTTCTGGCAGCCTTGGAAAATGATCCTTTCATTGCTTTTGCCCAACCCAAGATACGCTGGTTGCGCCAACCCGAGTACTTTGAGTATGCGGGGGCTGCCGGGGGCTACCTCGATCTTTTGGGCTATCCTTTTTGCCGTGGCCGGGTGTTTGATTTGCTGGAAAAAGATGAAGGACAATATAACGATTCGCCTTTTGTATTCTGGGCCTCGGGTGCCTGTCTTTTTGCAAGGGCGGATGCCTTTTGGAAACTAGGTGGTTTTTATGAATATTTTTTTATGCATAGCGAAGAAATTGACCTTTGCTGGCGGGCACAAAATGCCGGATATAAAATACTGGCAAGTGGCAGCAGCAGTGCCATGCACCTTGGAGGGGCAAGTCTTAAAAAAGAGAATCCAAAGAAAGTCTATTTTAATTTTAGAAACAACCTGATTATGCTCTTGCGTAATATGCCGGTAAGAAGACTGTTGTGGATCTTTCCACTAAGGCTGCTTCTTGATGGTATAGGAGCTGTCGTGTTTTTGATGAAAGGGGAAACAAGCGCTTTTACAGCCGTGTTCAAAGCCTGGTTCTCCGCTTTCAGGTGGTGCTTCTCCCCTGCTAAAAACCGTTTCCCAAAGCACCGTGGTTTCACCCATCTGCAAGGTGCTTTCAAAGGTTTGGCCTTGTGGAAACGGTATGGCCCCGAAAAAAGGGAAATAAAAAAAGACTGACCCATTACAGGTCAGCCTCGTGCTTTATGGGAGGTTATAAATTCTTTTTTAAAAAGGGATTTCTGTTGATTGTTAAAACCTGAACCTGCAGCAGAAAATGAAAAAAGACTTACCCATTAAAGGTCAGTCTTATGCTTTATGGGAGGTTATAACTTCTTATTTACTTTGAGATTGCTGTTGATATTTAAAACCTTGCCTGGCATCACCGTAAATTTCGCACCCGGCATTACCACTACCGGTACATTGAGGATACAGGCTCCACCCGCTATCGGGTCTATTATCACCTCATCACCAATCAATACCTGTGTGGGTGGTACAATATTATTATCCCAATTGGTTGATATATTGTAGTTGCCATTGCCGTTAAAAATAAAATAAACCCTGAAATCAAAGTAAGAAAACGCATATAATTTCTCATAAAAAGTTTTTACATATATTGGATAAAAATGTAAAATACCGGGATGCTTCGAAAAAAAATACCCTTTCAGGATAAGTCAAAGCGTTTTCTTTTCAAGAGGGCTGTTTTATTTATCGGAATAAAATGGAAAAGGGGTTTATTTCACCCTGACTTTTTTGAATACAAAAGAAATTACTAAACCGGGGGCTGCTTTTTCCTTTAGGGTTCCGTTTAAATGCTTTGTGGGCAGCCCAATCAATTGGGTGCCAAAACCCGTCCCTGAAGTTGCCCCGGTTTTGCCGATTCCATCATCGCTGTAGTCCAATTGAAGCAAGTTGTTCTGATTTTTAGCCCACCGAATTTGCACCTCCCCTATCCTGCCAGCAGGGAAAGCATATTTCAAACTATTGGTCAGCAATTCATTTACAATCATTCCAATAGGCACAGCCGTATCGATATCCACCTCAAATGGCTCCATATTGAAAGCACTTTTATCTGCTCGTGCCGGCCAAAGGTATTGAGAATACTATCTCCCAGATTAGTGAAATAATATTTCATTTCAATGGCTCCTTGTTGTGTACTCTGGTATAGCTTTTGGTGTACAAAACCAATAGACTGAACACGATTTTGTCCTTCCAGCATGGCTTCCCGGGTACCTGCATCTTCTATTTGTGCCGATTTCAGTTCCAATAAGCTCGATACTATTTCAGGATTATTTTTTACCCGGTGATGTATTTCTTTCAGCAGCAATTCAATGTCGGCATTCCGCTTATCAAGCTGGTTATTTTTTTGACTAAGGTCTGTATTCAATTTTTCAAGCGCAGCATTTAACTGCTTATTTCGTTTGAAGTTAAAATAGAGAATGACCAATAAAATCAGTAATGTACCAATTCCCATTAGGGTGTACCATTGGATCCTTTTCTGCTGTTCCGGTAAGACATCCTGGGTTTCAATGGTATTTTCCTTTTGAGCTACTTCAAACTCTGTTTGCAGGCGGGCAACCCATTGATCAGCTTCGGCTGTAAAAACCCGGTCTTTCAGTTGATCGAACCACAAGGTAGCCTGATATGCCTCCTTGTAACGACCAATGGCAGCTAGCGATAGCGATAATTGCTGGTAAGCCTGACCAAGGTAAAATGCATCCCCAGAATTTTCAGTGGCCACCTCCTTACATTTATTCATGCTTACCATGGCTTCATTGGGCTTGAAAGTGAGGTTCTGAAGTTTGGCTAATGCGAGCCACGACCGCATCAGCATGAAATTATTATCAAGCAACACTGAATAGCGGATCGCTTGCCGGGCGTTTTGGGTGGCATTTGAGTAATTAGCCGTAGCAGTATTTAAATCGCTGAGCGAAATAAAAATATCTGCCATATTATTGTAAAAACCATAACGAGTACTCATAGCCAATACCCGATTGTAGTAACCCAATGCTGCCGGATTGTTTTTTAAGGCGAGGTAATTATTGCCTATAATGTACAGGGTAAAACAATGGTCCACATCCTGTAAGCCTCTTTCCATGTTTTTTGCTTCGGACAACAAGCCATATTCTAATCCCTTATCAAACTTTCCCTGTTTCCAAAACAGATTGCTCAGATCCCTGTACACCAGCCTGTGTGCGCAGAACAGGAAGAGAATCGCCCAATTGGAGCCTCTACCATGCATAATCTGCTACTTTTTTCAGTTGTCCTTTTCTTTCGAATACGTACCCTATTGGGTAAGTAGCAAAGCCCATTCCGATTGCGGCAATTTCCGCTTTGCCCGTTCCAGAATTACTATGGCCGTATCCAGTTTTTCCTGACGCAGCAAAATAACTCCCAGGACTACCTGTATTTTTGCACTCCAATAAGGCTTTTCGGTTTGGCTAACCATTTCCCATACCCTGTAGGCCCAATACAAGGCTGTATATAGGTTCCTTGTGTGCCAGTAATAAGCAAGATCACAACCAACAGCGAGACGGATGGTATCGGGAAGTGTGCTTTCCCAACCAGCTTCTAATTGCTGCAGGCAGGTACTATCAAAGTTATCGGTATCAATAAATACGCGCAGGTAGGGAAGATTACGCTCCCTGCTTATCAGTTGGCCCGAAACTGAAATTTGCACTACCAGCATTAAAATAAAAAATGATACTATTGTTTTAAGCATCGGTGGCGGGTTATCAAGCAGCTTTTGAAGGTTTAAAATCAAATGATATCCGGGTACCATCTTTCACTTCTTCCTGCATGGTACCATTTAATTGCAGCGTAAGCAGCGAAATTAACTGCCCGCCAAAACCGGTGCCTTTTGTTTGCCCGCTTTTGCCAACCCCATTATCCCGCACCTGTAACTGAAGTACCCCATCTGTATTTTTACGCAGGGTAATTTCAACTTTGCCCTGCTGTCCGGCAGGGAAAGCATATTTCAATGTATTGGTAAGCAATTCATTTACAATCAACCCAAGCGGAACAGCGGTATCAATATCCACATCGAGATTATCCATAGCACATTCAATAGTTACCCGCTTTTCGGCGCCAAAAGATTCAAGAATACTTTCACCCAGGTTGATAAAATAATCTTTCATTTCAATGGCACCAAGGTTGGTGCCCTGATATAGTTTTTGATGTACAATACCAATGGATTGTACCCTGTTTTGCCCTTCCTGCATGGCATCCTTTGTTTGGGGATCGTCAATTTGTGCCGATTGCAACGCAAGCAAACTGCTTACCACTTCCAGATTATTTTTTACCCGATGATGTATTTCTTTCAATAACAATTCATTCTCTGCATTTTTTGTAGCTAGCAATAGATTGGCCTTGGTACGGGCTCCGTAGCTTCGGTATCCAAAAACCAAAAAACCAGCCAGCAATATGACTACACCAACACTCAGCCATTGCACTATTCGCTGTTGCGCAAGCTGCTTTTCCTGCAATGAAATAGTAGCTTCTTTTTTGCCGGTTTCGTAGCGGGTGAGCATTTCACTCATGGCTTTATCACTTTCAATTTTGGCAGTACTATCACGCATTAACCGTGCTTTCTTTTGATAGTGCAATGCCTCTTTGTAATTACCCAGCTTTTCGTAAATGGTGCTTACATGGCCATAATTTTCTGTAAGATTTGATATGTCTTGATCTTGCTCCTGTAAACGAACGGTTTCTAACTGGAAAGGAAGGGCTGCTTCATAATTTTCCAGTAGTAAATTTATTTCACCGAGGTTGGCCGTTACTGCATTAATGGCATTCTTGTAATTGGTTTGTTTTGCCACTTGCATAGTTGCTTCATATTGAGCCAATGCCTCTTTATATTTTCCCAGTCTTTTTAGGGCATTACCACGGTTATTCATAAAATCGCACATACTCATGGGAGGGAGATCCAGTGACTTAGCAAGAGCATAAGCTTTGTCGAAATAGCTCAAGGCATCTTCAGGCTTGAACATGGCTATACTTGCAGCACCGGCAGCGGTGTACCCATATACCAATTGTTCCTGTAAATTATTTTTTTCGCAGATCTCAATGGTTTTAATGGCATATTCAAGTGCTTCTTCCTGCCTTCCCTGCTGCGATACATCTTCGGATAATCGTGAAAAAGCACCGGCAATACCTGATTTGTCATCAAGGTCTTCCATCAGCTTTAGGGCTTTCAGGTCTGCATTCATGGCATCTTCCAATTCGCCTCTCTTTTTATGCACCCACCCAATTTTGAAGTAGGTAGTGGCTTGTCCCTTTTTATTATCGATGGCTGTATAGCCCTTTAGAGCCTTGTTAAAGTAAAAAGAAGCGGAGTCTAATTCAAGCAGGTTGGCATGTATGCGGCCCTGCATTTCATAAAATTCGGGTTGCCCTATCTTGTTATTTGTTCTATCTGCATGCAATACGCCCATGCGGGCATATTCTAAACCTATATTTAAATCAACATTACTGGTAAGATTCACCAAACCTTTAATCAGGTCTCCTTTTTTGGCAGCCTCCTGCTCTACTGATAATAATTTTTTCAGGCTATCTATAGCAGGCGTTTGCCCTAAAGCTATTTGGAAACAGCAAAAAACCGGAAGCCATAAAAGCTTTGAATAATGATTCATGCGCATTACTAGTATCCTTTTCAAGTGACTAAAACTTTGTGATCCGCTGTAAAAGGTTGTCTTTTAGCCCCCCACTCATGGGTATTTCTCTCGATTCTATAAAAACCTGATGTTCACCAACTTCTTCAATCAACAGGATATTTACGAGGTAACTACGGTGTATCCTCACAAAAATGGATTCAGGTAATTTATCTTCAATTTTTTTCAACGTAACTGATAACAGATATTCATTTTGACTGGTAATAACTTTACTATAATTGCGTACGGCTTCAATTAATAGAATATTGGCAAACATAATTTTCACCATCCGTTCCTTATGCTTTACAAAAATACGATCCTTTAGGATGGTAGGCATTTCTTTATCCTCTTGGCTTGAAGGCTCAGAAGACTCTTCGGGACTTTTCATTCGGCTGATGGTCAGTTCTATGGCTCTTTGTAAATCTATTTGCTTAAAAGGCTTGCTGATAAAGGCCGAAGGCTTGGTTGCTTTCGCCCGGTTAAAGGTAGCTTCATCGCTGTTGGCAGTTATATAAATGATAGGGATACCCGCTTTTTCTGTTAATAGTCTTCCGGTTTCAATCCCATCAAGCTTACCGTTTAATTGTATATCAAGCAAAACAATATCTGGCCTGTTTTCTGCTATATGAGTCAAAGCATCTTCACCCCGGGGCAATAAACCACAAACCTCATAGCCAAGCTGATTGAGTTGTAAGGAAATTTTCGCAGCAATGATCATTTCGTCCTCTACAATCAATATTTTAATTTTATCGCTCATTTATTGAGTATAATAAAAGTGAATGAGTATATGTATAAAAAAATAAAAATACGTAAATAGGGAGAGAAATATATGAAGTGTTACGTCATTCGAAAAAGTTCATTTATTGTTTACCTTAATACCTTAAAATAAGACGACTTTCTTAACAAAAAATATTAGATTTGATCTTCTAATAAAAATAAGATTTTAAAACATGGATAAAAAAAACGTATTGCACACCCTTTGAATCTTATAAAACTTTTTTAAAAATCTTATTTCAAGAACCGCCTGGCCTTAAAATATCTTTTGAAATCAGCAAGCAAACTTTACAAATATAAATAAGATGTTTAGGAAAAAACCTGCCCGAGGTCTGTAGGGAGACCATCGAGGCTAATTAGATTTTTTTCCTGCACATAGGATTGCAACCCTTCTTCTCCCAACTTTTCGGCCCACTTGAAATGTATATCCCTTTCTCCGGAATATTCATACATAGGTATGCCATAACCGCAGGAGGTTTGCACAAGATTAATGTTTGCGATTATGATTTGCCGGGTACTTGGATGAAGGGTAAAATGAGGGCTATATACATTCCATTCGGGCGTGCCGGGCAACACTGCCTTACCCCTACCATAAAGTCGTAAAATATTAGGTTGGCCATCAAAAGAACAAAACATAAAGGTAATGCGGCCATTTTCAAGCGTATGTGCAGAGGTTTCGTTGCCGCTACTTATAATATCCATATAACCGACTGTATTGTTATCCAATATTCGGAAAGCATCGAGTCCTTTAGGCGATAAATTAACCCGCCCATCAGCGCTTAAAGGAGCCGTTGCAACAAAAAATAAATGCTGTTTTGCAACAAAATCGCGATGCTGCTGCATCTTATCAGAAAAATTCCCCATAAAAGCGTTTTATCAAAAATAAACTTATTTCCGAAAAAAGGGAAATATACTCAAGCGATTGCCTCAGAGACATCACAGACTTTCAGGGGTCAATTACTTCCCTATTTGGAATAAAGTAGACACAAAGGCTTCCGGTTCAAACACCAAAAGGTCCGTTACTTTTTCCCCTACCCCGATGTAGCGTACTGGTATATTCATTTGATGACTTATGGCTAGTACCACACCGCCCTTTGCAGTTCCATCGAGTTTGGTAATGGCAAGTCCTGTTACCGGGGTGGCAGCAGAAAAATGTTTTGCCTGCTCCAATGCATTTTGCCCGGTACTGCCATCAAGTACCAGTAAAACCTCGTGGGGAGCTTCAGGTATTAGCTTTTGAATAACCCTTTTTATTTTGCTCAATTCCTCCATCAGGTGGATTTTATTGTGCAACCGGCCTGCAGTATCAATGATTACGATATCTATATTGCGGGCAATGGCGCTTTTTACGCTATCAAATGCCACAGAAGCAGGGTCGCTGCCCATATCCTGTTTTACAATGGGTACACCTACCCTTTCGCTCCAAATGGTCAACTGTTCTGTAGCTGCCGCCCGGAAGGTATCCGCAGCCCCAAGCAAAACAGATTTACCAGCTGCCTTAAACTGATGGGCCAATTTACCAATAGTAGTGGTTTTACCTACCCCGTTTACCCCAACTACCAGCAACACATAAGGTTTTGGCATACCAGAAAGGTCAAAATCTTTTGCAATGCCTTGGGCGGGCTTGGCCAAAAGACCGGAAAGTTCCTGTTGCAGGATACCATTGAGCTCTGAAGTATTGAGGTATTTATCCTTTTTTACCCGATCGGAAAGTTTATCAATTAATGCCACGGTGGTTTGAATACCAACATCAGCACTTACCAAAGCTTCCTCCAGATTATCGAGTACTTCCTCGTCCACAGTACTTTTTCCGGCAATTGCTTTGGTGATCTTACTAAAAAAACCTGCTCTTGTTTTTTCCAGCCCCTGATCGAGGGTTTCCTTTTCCTTTTTTCCAAACAGTTTATCAAAAAATCCCATAAGTAAATTCTCCGGTTGATGGTATAAAGCTAATATTAATTCAGATACTTATATCTGATAAGGCAATATTACTGTATACAAGCGGCCTTAGCGGCAAATAAAAAAAGCTATCACACCAAATCGGGTGTGATAGCTAATATTTTACATGGCTTGGTGTAAAGAAAAACTTACTTATCAGAAAGATAATCCTTCACCTTGTCTTTGTGTATGATGGCTTCCTTGAAGGTGTAGGCTCCTGATTTAGGACTGCGTACTGCCTTAATTACCTTGCTCCAGTTTTTAGCTTCTGAGGCTGCCTTCTGATCTTTGGTCTTGATCGCCGTTTTTGCTGCTTTTGCCATTATTGATCGATTTACAAATTTGATATCAGTCGGTCAAAATACATAAAGCATATCGCCGATCCGAAAAATTACTTAATTTCTTTGTGTACAGTTACTTTCTTAAGAATTGAATTGAATTTCTTCAATTCCAGCCTTTCAGGGGTATTTTTCTTATTCTTTTCAGAAATATACCGGCTTGTGCCAGGTCTGCCGCTCGTTTTGTGTTCTGTACACTCAAGAATCACCTGAACCCGGTTGCCTTTTGATTTTTTTGCCATGATTGATAATACGTTTAATTGCTACTTACTATTAAATGTGAACGCCGTTTTCACGCAATTGCTTCACAACGGTGTACAATCCCACTTTATTAATCGTGCGGATTGAATCAGCAGTCAACTTGAGGGTAACCCACTTGTCTTCTTCTGCTAAATAAAAACGCTTCTTTTGCAGGTTAGGCAAAAAACGACGCTTTGTTTTAATATTTGAATGGCTCACCTTGTGTCCGCCTAATGGCTTTCTTCCGGTAACCTGACATACTCTGGCCATGATCACTATTTTTTTGGGACGGCAAAGGTGCGCATTTGTTGCCAATCTACAAAATGAAAAACCAACTATTTATTCGAATGATGTCAAAAACTTCATTTTGTCATCCGAAAAGCTTGTTTGTACCTGCTTTTGTCGATGCTTATCTCCTCTTGCCCGTTGAAAAACAAATTAACTAATTTTTTTTCCGAAGGTTGAAGTTACATAAATTACCGCTGTAAAACGCTGTCCACCACCAAATTATAGGTGGGAGTTGCGGGTAAACTATTGTGAGTTGCTGACTTTACAAGGTAAAAAGCATCCTCCTTTTTCATCTCAGGTAGTAAACGAAGGCTGTTTCCCAGTGGAATCAACTCATCCTCTTCTGCTGCCAATACCGTAATGGGAGCAGTCACATTTTTAAAATATTCCCCCGTTTTAAGGTTAAACTTTATTAGTTGTGGCACCGGAACAAGGTAGGCATAGGATTGTGTAAGGGAAGAAAGAGAATAATAGGGTGTTTCCAGCATCAGGTGACAGCAGTCCCGGACAGAAGCTAAATAAGATGCAACCCCGGTTCCAAGTGATTTTCCGTAGAGAACGATCTGATCTGGCTCAAAAGTTATTCTAGCCATTTTGTACAATTGGATCGAAAGTTCATTAAGTATTTTCATCTCAACCTCCCCGGTACTGCGCCCATAACCCGGATAATCAGGCATCCACACTTCATACCCGTTGCGGGTAAAATAAGGGGCGTATGTACTGTAATGCTCCACATTGAAGCGGTTCCCATGAAAAAACAATACAACCCCCTTAATGGCCAATGTAGAATCAAGTGGCTTGAATTTCACCACATCAATCAGTGTATTGGCGTCATAAGGGATTTTACTGGTAGCGGTGCGCAATTGTACCGGGAAAGTAAATACATGATTGAGGTTGAGCGCCTTGGGTTGGAAATAAAGCAAATGCTGATAGGTAAAATACAACCCGCACAGCAAAGCATAAACCAATACCAAATAACGAAGCCACTTCCACATACAACGAACCTTTTTTAAAACGACCGGAATGTGGCAAAGGTCGGCACCTGAGTATTATTTTTAAGGATTCATTTTAAATCGGGTCAGGTTTGGCAAAAACTTTTTGGCTCTTTGGCGCTCATAATCATAGAATACCTTACCAAGATGTTTCATAAAAGGGAAACCAACGGATTCATATTCATAAGCATCATCGTTAAGTATCCCATCACTATTGCAATACACCACTGCCGAAAGAATAAACTCTACTTTATTATCGAAATCAACAATATAGGCAGCATCGAGCAAATGCCCGTAAGCATCACCCACCTTATTAAAAACACTTATTGAAGGGTAAGGCCATTCCCCTTTTTCACTTCCCAGTAGTAGAAATTTCACATAAGCAGGCCAGTATTCGGTTGAATTATATTTTGGATAATCGCTCTCTCCAGGCAGCATACTCATGTATTTCCATAAAAAAGCATAATCATCAGGATTCAAAAGTAATTTTTGGGAATCGGATTGTGCTTCAGGAAACATCAGGTTTTGAATCAACCGGTGGGCATCTTGCACCGACCAACGAT
This sequence comes from Chitinophagales bacterium, assembly GCA_038209595.1. GTDB lineage: Bacteria > Bacteroidota > Bacteroidia > Chitinophagales > Chitinophagaceae > Phnomibacter. The sequence goes on along the minus strand of JBBQXO010000048.1, from coordinate 11,038 downwards.
TTTTTATACTAAAATCAAGCGGCTTGTCTATTTTGACAGGCTTTCTTGTTAGCGGATCGGTTGCCATATATCCTTCCCCTATGGCGTCGGTGCGGGTTGGGTAAACCCTTTTGGCTTGCTGAAAAGGTTGCCGATAAAGGGTATTGCCTTGTTTATCCATAAACCAAACCGGGTTGGTCATCCGGTTTTCCTCATCATTCAGCGGTGTACTCAGGCGATGCCGTATCTCGGCCCCGGTATAACCAAGAGCATGCAGGCGGTCATTTATGGCCTCCTGACCCAGGAATTCATACAACCGGTTAAAGGCATCATTATCACTTACAAGCAATATTTTTTTGATGTAGTGCGCAACAAATGGCTTCCCCGACAAACTTGTCAGGTCATTGTAAACCGGTTTTTCCGCAACCCTTAACGGATCGGTAAAGAGATAAGTGTCTTTGGACAGCCCGAAAATCTTTAATTGGTTCAATTTTTCAAGTGCTAATACAGCGGCTGGCAATTTTACGGTACTTGCAGGATAGGTATATTCAGCATCCGGGCGATAAGTAAATTGGGTAAAATGAGGATTATTGGCACTGTCCCTGTCAATTTGGGTATAACCAATTTGTAAACGATACTTTTCAGGCTGCTCCAGAAAAACCTGAAACCATTCGGGATGTTGCTTAAGCAGACGCTCAATCAGCAAACTGTCTTTTGCCAGGACTTTATTTTCCATAACCAAGGGAGGCGTGACAGGAGCTGAACCAGTATTTTTCTTTAGCTGCTGCAAGAAACAACCGGATAGTAAAATTCCAAAACCTGAAAAAACGGCTAATCTCATTGTTCCCGAAACTACATGCCTCATATTTTATTTTTAAAGTTCAATTCCCCGCTAATGATATTACCTATTTTTTATTAAACCTATCGGGGAATCTTTGAATCATTCCTGGAATCAAACCAAGGAAAAGAGTTTATCAGGGTTGCAATTCAAGCTCTTACCGCTAAAAGCGCCCCCCTCCTGTAAAATATTTACTCCAATATATATCAGTCAATTTACTGATCATTACCCCCCTTGACGTGGAGGCATGTGCAAAATAGTCATCAAATAAGTAAATACCCGCATGGCCCACTTTGATAGAGTTTATTTTAAAGAAAACAAGGTCCCCCTCTTTTAGCTTTCTCCTCGAAACCGACTCGGCATCAATAAACAACTGATTGGTTGTTCTTGGGGTCGGCTTTTGATAAACCGTTTTATATACTTCCTGAATAAAACCTGAACAATCGACCCCATTTTTAGCTGCGCCTCCCATTCTGTAGGGGGTACCCATCCAATCGGCAATGGTCATCATAAGCTTTGGATCGGCATCGGGTGGCAAATCTATGCCGAGTCTACGGGTATAATCCGTTTTGTTTGTTGTCGCTGATGTGGGGTATTTCGACGTATTACTACCGTTTTCAAGAGTCCTTGTGGTTCCCTTTACTACTTTTGTACTTCCACAGGCAGTAAGCCCAATAAACCCAATAGTTACCCAAAGTAATCCCAAAGTATACCGCTTCATACTTGCAATAATACAATGTTTTTGAGGCCTTACCATGGCCTGCCGCCCTTTGAAAAACAGACTAATTTTCCCCGGCTGTGCAAAACCCATTGGTATGAGTGTAATTCCCCTATTTTTGCACCCCTAATTTAAAGGTACCTGTAATACTATAGATATGCAAATGAAAGGTTTGGTAAGGTTCTTTGCGGTTATTTTAACCCTTGTAGGACTTTACACCATGTCGTTTACCTGGTTTGTGCGCAGCCATGAAGACAAAATGAAAGAAAAAGCGCAGAAGCAGGTAAATGCTTATTTACCTGCCGCTAAAGTGAAGTACCCTAAGGATAAAGAGCGGCAGGCACTTTATGAGGATACAATAACCAGTGCTGTGCGTGCCCGTTCCATGAGGTTAATGGACAGTACTTCAAATCAAAAGATCACCTGGTGGGGCGATACCTATAAGGAAGCCAAAAACTGGGAAGCCAGATTGGGTCTCGATTTGCAAGGTGGAATGAACGTCACTCTGGAAGTAGGTATCAGTGACCTGATCAGGGCTTTGAGCAACTACAGCCGCGACAAGGCATTTAACGATGCCCTTGCTAAAGCCAATGCGCAAAAAGCCAATTCAGGTCAGGATCTGATCGATTTGTTTGTAGACAACTACAGGCAGATAGCTCCCGATAAAAAGCTTGCCCCTTTGTTTGCCGCCGCAAGTGGTCAAAAGATTACTTTTGAAAGCAGCGACAATGCGACCATCAGCTACATTCGCAGTGAGGCTGACCTGGCTTTTGAAAATACTTTCAAGATCCTCCGCAACCGGATTGACCGGTTTGGAGTGTCCTCTCCTAACATCAACCCCGATAAAAGCAAAAAAATTATTTCGGTTGAACTGGCAGGTGTTACAGACAAGGAGCGGGTACGTAAATACCTGCAGAGTTCTGCTAACCTTCAGTTTTTCGAATTGTACAATATCGGAGATATTGATGAGTCGTTATTAAGTGCAGAAAATGCGCTGGCCTTATCCTTGAAAGGAATTACCGATACAACAAAACTGGATACAACCCTCGCTGCTATAGATACAACGGCAGCAGGACAGGCAGCAAACCGCCCGATTATTTCCTTGTTTGCCAATATCTTCCAACCCGAACAGGATCCCAAAACCGGTAAAGTTGTTTACCCAAGTGCGCTTGGTGTGGTACAACAAAAAGATACCGCACAGTTGGGCGCTTATCTCCGGTCCCCCATTGTAACAAGCAAACTGCCTGCCAACTTGAAATTCAGCTATGGATATTTGGGCAATGCCAATGACAAATCTAGCGGTCTCTTTGCTATATATGCACTCAGAACTGTTGATGGCATGCGTGCCAAACTCGAAGGAGAGCGGATCACCGATGCCAATCAGGATTTTGATGAGCGAGGCCGGGTATCTATCAATATGAAGATGGATCAGGTAGGTGCCAAAATTTGGGCCCGTATGACGGGTGATAATATTGGCAAAGGCATAGCCATTGTATTAGATGATTTTGTTTTAAGTGCTCCTACTGTAAATGGTGTGATTCCAAACGGAAGCTCTGCCATTACCGGTAGCTATGAAGTACGGGAAGCAGTTGACTTTGCTGAAACATTGAAAAGTGGAAAACTGCCGGCACCTGCACGTATTGTACAGGAGCAGATTGTAGGGCCTACCCTTGGAGCAGAAGCTATACAGGGAGGTACCATGGCTTTCAGTATTGCATTTCTCGTAATTTTTGCGCTGATGCTGGGATACTACAATAACAGTGGCTGGATTGCCAACGTATCCCTGATCCTCAACATCTTCCTGACTATAGCTGTATTAACGGCCATAGGAAACGTATTTACCGCTGCGTCCATTGCAGGCCTTGTGCTTACCATAGGTATGGCGGTGGATACCAATGTAATTATATTTGAAAGGATAAAGGAGGAACTGAAATGGGGCAAAGGCTACGAAGCAGCAGTTGCCAATGGTTACAGGCGTTCGCTGGCACCGGTACTCGATGCCCACGTAACCACCTTTATGACTGCTGCCATCCTGTTTCACTTTGGATTAGGTCCTATTAAAGGATTTGCTACCGTGCAGATGGTAGGTATTGTACTCAACCTTTTCTGTGGTATCCTCGTTAGCCGCACGTTGACCGATTGGTTTACCAACCGCAAAAAGCATCTCGAATATTTTACGGGTATCAGCCGCAAAATATTCCAGCACTCGCAGTTCCGCTTTATTGAATTCCGGAAAATCACTTATGTTATTTCCATTTTTATAGTCATTCTTGGTATTGTATCTTTCTTCTACGGATTCGATCAGGGGGTTGAATTCAAAGGCGGACGTAGCTATACCATTCGTTTTGACCAACCTATGGTAAATGATGAAGTAAGGAATGAACTGAATGCTACTTTCGGAGAATTCCCAATCATCAAAACGATTTCCACAAGCAATCAATTGAATATTACCACCTCTTATCTTATCGATAAGTCAGGTGAAAACATCGACAGTACTGTTGAAAGGGCTTTGTATGGTGGATTGAGTAAATTCCTTCCTGAAGGTCTATCCTATGCTGAATTCGATAAGAATTATAAGGTAGGTTCTCAAACTGTATTACCTACCATATCAGAAGATCTGAAGAATGGCGCCATCATTGCCACCATCGTAGCGATGTTGATTATTGTAGGCTATATCTTTATCCGGTTTAATGACTGGCGCTATAGTGTGGGTACCATCATTGCCTTATTGCACGATGTGATTGTGACATTGATTGTGTTCAGTTTGTTCCGGAAAATTGTACCCTTCCCGCTGGAAATTGACCAGCACTTTATTGCGGCGGTGCTTACGGTAATTGGTTTCTCGATGAACGATACCATCATTGTATTTGACCGAATACGGGAAAACAGTCATGTGATGAAAGGGTCTGATACGAGTACAATCATCAATCGATCTATCAATGACACCCTTAGCCGGACCATCATGACCTCCGTCACCGTATTTATAGCCATCCTTATTCTATTCGCTATAGGGGGTGAAGTAACAAGAGGTTTTGCTTTTGCCTTGTTGATCGGGGTATTTACCGGAACCTACTCTTCCATTTTTGTAGCAGCACCTGTACTGGTAGACCTTGCAAAAAACAGACCTTTGGGAGAATCTGAACCCAGAGCAGTACCAGATAAAATATAAGTTTTTTAAATAGATTACATGAAAACTGCCTCCCAATAGGGGGCAGTTTTTTTTTGTTTATAAATCTTCCGGGAAATCAGCCCATTATTACACCCCAAAAAGACTTTCTATATTCTACCCTTATACATCATGTAGTGGCAAATTTCGCTGCCCGCATTTCTTTTTTGCAAAGGGCCTGATAATAGAAAATAAATACCTACTTTGCTGCTGTTAAAAACGATGAATTATGACTTATGAAATTACCACCATCGAAGGAATCGGTGACGCATATGGAGCTAAATTAAAAGCAAAAGGGGTAGCAAAAACCGGTCAATTACTTGAAGTAGCCGGCACCAAAAAAGGCCGGGTTAAATTATCGCAAGACACAGGTCTACCTGAGTCATTGATTCTTACCTGGGTGAATCACGCAGACCTGATGCGTATAAATGGGGTTGCCGGACAGTTTGCTGAATTACTTGAAGCAGCCGGAGTAAATTCCGTAAAAGAATTGGCGCTTAGAAATGCAGAAAATCTGCATGAAAAATTGCATGCTACCAACGACAAACTGGGACTGAGCGGCACAACACCTTCCATGGAAGTGATCAAGAGCATTATTGAACAAGCCAAGCACATGGATCAAACGGTTTTTCATTAATTCCAGCCTTTTTGATTTTTTTAAATTTTTACCCTGCCCTATTTTGAGCAGGTTTTTTTTTGCCCGTACTTTACATACCATCCTATTTTTTCAATTCCTCAAAATCAGCCTGTTTAAAAGAATTAAACTATTTTCACCCCGCAGTTAGGATGGCTACCCCTGCTGCATAAAGGTTTATGGAATCATATAATTTTGATATTGTGGTATGTGGTGCAGGCCCGGCAGGCGCTTCTACCTCTTTATTTCTTTCTAAAGAAGGCATCCGGCATCTAATTCTTGATAAAACGAGTTTTCCCAGAAAAAAGGTTTGTGGGGATGGAATTACACCGGTTTGTTTAACCATGCTGGAACAGGTAATTCCCGGGGTGAAAAAGGACTTCGCCAAACCGGAACATTTCAAAAAAATCAATCGGTTTCGCTTGTATGGCCCTTCGGGAAGATTTGCCGACCTCGATCCTGCCGATTATATACCGGAAGGCAAGAGCCAATTGTTTACCGTAAGCCGCTTTACTTTTGATGAATACCTCGTCAATCATGTAAAACAGCAAGAACCTGCCAAATTCTGGGACCAAACCAAGGTACTCGATTACGAGAAAAATGAGAACGGCATTACCCTGACCGTCGAAAGAAACGGGGAGCCGATAATCATACATTGCAAAATGGTGGTGGCGGCAGATGGCGATCGTTCCCTATTTAAAAAAAGAGTGTTGGGCACAGCCATTGACCGTACCAAAATGGTGGCTGCTATTCGTACCTACTATAAAAATGTAAAACCGATCAACGATAATGATCAGTATGAAATATTTGCCTTCAACGAAGTACTGCCAGGCTATTTCTGGATTTTCCCGATGGCCGATGGTACCTATAATGTAGGATTGGGCATTACTTCGGATGTAATACAGGCGAAAAAGATAAACCTGAAAAAGCTACAAAATCAACTGATAGCAGAACATCCCTTGCTTGCAGACCGATTTAAGGATGCCGAAATGCTGCATGCTATAGAAGGTTCGGGCTTACCTATCATGATGGATAAACATCCAAAGGTTTCAGACGACAGGGTACTTTTGGTGGGAGATGCCGCTTCGGTAGCCGACCCTATTTCAGGAGAAGGTATTGGCCCGGGATTGATTACTGGCAAATATGCAGCCCTTGCGGCTATGGAAGCATTGAAGGCCAATGATTTCAGTGCAGCCTTTCTCCAAAAAACTTACGACCCCAAGATCCATGAAAAAATCACCAACGATTACGAACTCAGGCTTAAATTATTTGATTGGTTTATGCATCGTCCCTGGAGAATCCATGTATTGCTTTGGGCAGCACCCAAACTCGGGGTAATCAGGCATTTCTTCACCAATTCGGTGAATGCCCGTTTTAAATGGAGCGACCTGCGCAACCCGATGAAGTGGTGGGGGATATTTGGGGTATCGGGGAAATGAGGAAACGTGAAAGGAGAGACGAGAGACAGTGAGACAGGTGAAACGGTAGACGTCAAACGAGAGAAAGTGAGAAAGTGAGAGGGGTGAGAAAGGTGAGAAGAGTGAGAGAGGTGAAACGTGAGACAGTGAGAGGGGTGAAACGGGAGACGTCATAGGTGAGAAAGTGAGAAGGTGAGAGGGGTGAAACGGTGAGAAAGGTGAAACGTGAGACAGTGAGAAAGTGAGAGGGGTGAAACGGGAGACGTCAAACGTGAGAAAGTGGGAGAGGTGAAAGGGTGAGAGGTGAAACGGGAGATGTCAAACGTGAGAAAGTGAAAGGGTGAGAGGTGAAACGGGAAGGGAGAATGAGGAATCAATAAACGGGAAAGGAGAAAGGCCTAAAAGCATAATGCCAAACTCCATTATGCGAAAAATAAATACACATCGAGGGAATATCAATAGAAATAAAACCACGGCTGAAAAATACAGACCCATTAACGTATTCGGACAAGCTGTACATGGTTTTTCTTGAACAAATACAGTTGTAATAACAGGGGCAGGTGGAGATATAAAAAAAATGTTTCGTTAATTAAAAATGAGATTTTCAGGTATCCAATTTATGCTAATGCAGAAAAGATCATAGGATTATATGCATTTTCTGATATTTATAAAATTGGCTACAACTGTTTAACGGTTACTGGCAGAGGTGATTTGAGTATTGTAGTTGCCAGATTTGAAAAAATTTATCCAATTGTAAGACTTTTAATATTATCGCCATACTGAATGTAGATTTAGTTTATTATGAAAAACTCATTATTAGTTTAAATTTAGTTCAAGAAAGCACTTGAGTTCCTCAACTAACTGCTCCTCAGCTTTCACTTGTTAAAATCCCTCTTCCTCCTCTTCACGAACAAATTGCCATAGCCAAACCTCTTTCCACTTGGGATAATGCCATTACAAATAGACAAGCACTCATAGCCCAAAAAGAACAACGCAAAAAATGGCTGATGCAAAATTTGCTGACAGGGAAGATGAGTTGAAGGGGTTTGAGAAGGAATGGAAGGAATTGAAACTTTGCAAAATTGCTGATATTAAAAAAGGAGACCAGCTAAATAAAATTGAATTAGAAAAAGAAGATGAATCCCCTGCAATAAATGGAGGAATAAGTCCTTCTTGGTAATCAGATAAATGGAATACTGAAGCTAATACAATAACAATAAGTGAAGGTGGAAATTCTTGCAGCTTTATAAATTTTATTACAAAAATATTTTGAAGTGGTGGTCATTGTTATTCCCTTTTAAATCTTAGAAATGGTATAAAAAGAGAGTTCCTATTTCAAGCCTTGAAATTCAATGAGGTTAAGATAATGAAGCTTAGATTGAGTTCGGGTTTACCCAATATTCAAATGAAAGCAATATCTGACTTTAAGGTAAGTGTTCCATCAATTGAAGAGTAAACTGCCATTGCCCAATTGCTGCAAGTGGCAGATAAAGAAATACAGTTGATAAAAACGAAATGTGATAAATTGAAAGAACAGAAAAAGGGGTTGATGCAACAATTGTTAACGGGTAAGAAAAGATTAACGATATAATGGGTAGGGGCAACCCTTATGGTGGCCTAATAACACGGGATAAAACCATCAATTGGGCAACCACAATGGATTGTCCCAACAGCGACAGCCATAAGGGAATGTCCCAACAATAACGAAATCAAACAACGAATCAAAACAAAAAAAATAAATGCCATATAATCCAAATATTCATCACCGCAAAAACATCCGTCTGAAAGGACATGATTATTCGCAGGCAGGATTATATTTCATTACGATATGTGTGCAGGATAGGGAATGTTTGTTTGGGAAAATTGAATTCGGAGAAATGATATTGAATGATGCAGGAAAAATGGTTGAAGACGAATGGTTAAAAATTCCCGATCGTTTCACCAATGTGCATTTAAACAAATATGTTGTAATGCCAAATCATTTTCATGCCATTATGGAAATCGCGGTAGGGGCGACCCTTGTGGTCGCCCAAAATGACGGTGTCGCCCAAAATTACGGTGTCGCCCAAAATGACAATGTCGCCCAAAATGACGGTGTCGCCCAAAATGATAATGTCGCCCAAAATGACGATATCGCCCAAAATGACGATATTGATAAAAACAACAATGCCGGTAATTTCATTGCCGATATTGAAAATGGGCAACCACAAGGGATTGCGCCTACAAAACAAAAAACGGTTGGCGATATTGTGGGGGCATTTCAATCAATTGTAACGGTTGAATATATCCGTGGGGTAAAACAATTGGGATGGCAACCATTCAACGGCAAATTGTGGCAACGCAATTATTGGGAACATATTATACGGGATGAACAATCCTATCAACGCATTTCAGTGTACATCATTAACAATCCAAAAAATTGGAACGATGATTCACTAAAAGGAAAATAATATTAAAAAAATAAAAATGCCACTTAAACTCCAATACCCATCCGACCTTCACTTGGAATTTCCTGCCAACAAGGATTTCTTAAAGCTGCATCCGTTGCAGCCAGTGGCTGATTTATTGGTATTGGCGGGAGATATTGTGCCTTTTGCGGTAATGGATAACCATCAAGATTTTTTCAATTATCTAGCAGATCATTTTGAAACAGTTTACTGGTTACCCGGCAATCATGAGTATTACCATTTTGATGTTGCAAAACGCAGTGGTGTTTGAATGAGAAAATACGTAGCAATATATTTCTAATCAATAATACTTAAGCAGTTCATGAAAACACCCGATTAATATTTTCAACCTTATGAAGTAAAATAAGTGACGGCAATCAATGGCAAATTGAAAGAAGTTTGAACGATTATCACCAGATTAAAAACAATGGCTTTCGACTTTCGGCAAAAAAATACAACGAATTACATGAGGAGAGTTTTGCTTTTCTTCAAAATGAAATCAGAGAAACGAAAGAAGAGCAAATAGCAGTTTTTACGCAACACTGTCCTACATTTATGAACTACCCAGAACAATATAAAGGTGATATATTGAATGAGGCTTTTGCCGTAGAGCTCTTTGATTTTATTGAACCTTCTTACATCAATTACTGGTGTTATGGTCACCACCACAGCAACAATCCCGAATTTGTGATTGGAAACACCAAACTTATTACCAATCAACTAGGCTATGTACAGCGAAATGAACATTTGAAATTTGAAAAGAATAAATACTTTGAGTTGGGATCATTAATATAATAAAGTACAATATGCACAATAAAGTGGCTTACTTTATTATGCAAAAAATAATATAGAAATTATGAATAAGACATTCAACTTTTATTGCGATACAAGCTGTCATTTAGAAAATGACCATCAACCTTATATGCTGATAGAATATGTAAGTTGAGCTATCAATCAGGTTAAGCTTCACTCAAAAAATATCAGGCAATTAAAGGGTGAGCACCATGTATTTTATGAAACCAAATGGAGTGGACTTTCTAAATGCGCTGACCCACTTTACAATGATTTGATTGATTATTTTTTTGCTACCGACCTGCAATACCGAGCTATAGTGATTGATAAAAGCCAACTCAAGCATGAGGAATCTGCATTGAGTTTCAGAAAGCAGAAAAAGAATATGTGCTTTCGAGTCAATTATTACGAAGCGGAACATCTATAGGCGCCAGTATTGAAGAAGCAATTGGCGGTATATCTTAAAGAGATTTTAGAGCAAAAATGTCTATAGCAATAAAGAAGTACGAGAAAGCAAATATTGGCTTCGATTAATTAAAGATTGTAAATTAAGTGACGAAGCAAAGATTGAACCATTGCTCGTTGAATTAGAATGTATTCTAAAATTCTATTTCGAATAATTAAATCTTCAACTGAATAAAATGATAAATGGCATGGATAATTGTACATCGCACATTGAAGATTATATTGACTTTGGCAGCAAGAAAATTGGTTTCAGTTTGGTTGACACATCAATGGAAAAAGTAAAAGAGAAGTTGCGTAAAAAAGCACCGTGGATAATCCGACAACAAAGCTTCTTTCTTTCTTTTCATCCGAAAACTGGAGATTCTGGATCATGTTGACCCATCATTCTGGATTATGTTGACCCACCATTCCGGGATGTTGACCCACCATGTTTTTAGGAATTCTGAAATACATGATTTAGGTACTATGTTAAGTATTTCGGGATGTTGACCCACTCCGAATTTATAAATTCCGGAATTTTCTTATTCTGCCATTCCGGCATATTGACCCATCCCTTTTTAGTTAAGTACAATTATTTTTTG
>JBBQXO010000047.1:0-29776 GCA_038209595.1 Chitinophagales bacterium | reverse complement strand
GCATAGCCAACAATCCATTTTCGAAAGTAAGGGGATTGTTGTCCAATTCGGTTTGTTGAATCAATATTTTAAGCATATAAACCACAACCGGATCATCATCAATGATTAAAGTCTTTGAAGTCATCGTTGGAATTTTGGGGGATTATCTTCTGTGCTTTTTTTGTAATATCGATCACTATCTCATCTAATTCGTGTGCTGAAGCAGCAAGATGCTGAATCATCTCAATTTTTTCATCCATGCGAACTGCTTCATCGTTAATCAGGTTAATTAAACCAAGTATTCTTGCTAAAGGAGCTCTTACTATATGCGATTGGGTCCAGGCTATTTCCCGAAGCAGTTTATTTTGCTTTTCAATGGCATTTACATGATTAATTCTTTCTGTAATATCATGTGCCAGCAAAACCACGGCATTGGCCTCTTTGAATTTTATAGCGTTTCCCCAAATATCCACCTTGATTAAATAGTTGCCCTTTTTTGCGAGGGTAAAAGTTCCGAGATAATGGTTTTTGGGTATAGAGCTCTCTGTTTCAAAAGAAAACTTCGAGTGATGAGTATCTCCATTGGAATAGAATGCAGGAAAATCCATTTTCAAAAATTCCTCGTAAGAAAAACCATAATCTCTTATAGCAGCTTCATTAACATCGAGAAAATTGAGACCTTTTTGATCGATTACCCACATTGGCTGTGGACTCAGGTGAAACAGATCGGCATATCGTTGTTCGCTATCCTTCAGATTTTTTATACTTTTTTGCCGCTCTATATTATAAACAAGGCTTTTGTAGAGTGTAGTAGCAGTAAGGTCATCTTTCAACAGGTAATCTGAAATACCCATACCGAGCGAAGTAACTGCAAAACTAAAGTCGGTATAGCCGGTAAGTACAATAACTGGAATAGACAATTCAAGTGCAAGCACTTCTACTATCAATTCCAGACCATTTTTATCTGGCAAAGATAAATCGAGCAATATAACATCTAATTGACCTTGCTTATTTTCTAAAACCTCGCAGGTTTCATAGAAACTTTTGGCTCGGGATAAAAGAGGAGCCACAATCATTTCTTCAAGGTAATCCTTAATCAGAAAATAATCCCCTTCATTATCTTCCACCACCAGCAGGTTGTATTGCTTTTTATCTTTATGCATAAATTTTATGCTTTAGGCAAATGGACAATGTTGAGCCAAAATTCTTCAATCTTCAAAATGGAACCCAAAAACTCATTCATTTCTACCGGCTTGGTTATAAAGCTATTCGCGTTATTTTTGAAAGATAATTGAATATCTCGTTGGGAAGAAGAAGTTGTAAGCATAATTACCGGGATATGACTCGTTCTCGTATCCTTTTTTACAATTTCCAGTACTTCATGTCCACTTTTTAATGGCAAATTAATATCCAGCAAAATTAAGTCAGGGGTAGTACTTTTTGAAAATTTACCGATTTTAAATACGAAATCGAGGGCTTCCTTTCCATTTCTTACCGTGCTCACTTTGTTTATGATTTTACTATCCTGCAGGGTTTCTGTAGTCAACAAAATATCCCCTTCATTATCCTCTACTAATAGAATATGTATGCCTATCATTCTCTACCTTTTTTTGGGAATGCTAAAATAAAATGTAGAACCCTCGCCTTGAATGGACTTTACCCAAATTTGTCCTCCGAAAGATTCGACCGTCTTTTTGACAATTGTAAGCCCTATTCCTGTTCCTTCGAAAACTTCCTTTGGATGTAATTTCTGAAAAATAATAAATATTTTTTCAAAATAAGTCTCTTCAATTCCTATTCCGTTATCCTGAACAGAAATAATCCATGAATCTGACTGCTCGGTGGAATCAATAATAATTTTTGCAGCAACATTTGGTGTTGAATATTTTAAAGCATTACTAATAAGATTTTGAAAAACCCGGAAGAGGGAGCTACGGTAGCAAGCAACTGAAGGCAAAGCGTTGTACTCTATTACAGCCATTTTTTCTCCAATCAGTTTATGAAGCATTGATTTCACTTCTTCCAGCAAATCATTCAATGGTATATGCTCCATTAATTCGAGATTTTTTCCTACCCTTGAATATTCTAGTAAATCCAAAATAATTTGCCGCATTCTTTTGGCACCATCTACGGCAAAATGAATGTATTGCTTTGCTTTCTCGTCGTGCAGGTGCCCATACTTTTTATCTAGCTGAGATAAAAAACTTGAAACCATCCGTAGGGGTTCCTGCAAATCGTGCGAAGCTACAAAAGCAAACTTTTCCAATTCCTCGTTGGAAATAGCAAGTTCCCTTGCGTGATTTTCCAGTTCCTTATTGAGAACCTTTAAGGATTCTTCATACTTTTTTCTTTCGGATATGTCTTGGATAGCCCCTATAAGCTTAAATAATTTTCCGTAAGAATCTCTTACAATTACTCCTCTATCAATTACAAAAGCAATGTTGCCATCTGCTTTTATATAACGGTATTCGTTGGAAAATTTATGTATATCACTGCCTTTGATAACCGTTTCGAAATAGGTATTCATTCTGTCTCTGTCTTCAGGATGAAGCCGTTGATGCCATATTGCCTGCGAAATACCCTGGGATAATCCGGGTTCGTATCCAAAAAGGGTTTTAAATCCATCTCCCTGATATAGCTTATCGTTGCTCATCTCCCATTCCCAAATGGCCTCGTTGGTAGCTTTACTTACCAATACAAAACGTTCATTATAATGTCGTACTTTTTCTTCGGCCGTTTTACGAAAGGTAATATCTTTTAAATAAAAGGATCGCCCATTTGCAAGGGGATAAGAAGTAATTTCAAACCACTTTTTTAATTGCTGCAGGTAAATTTCTTGAGAGAGTTCCTGATTCTGTTCGGAAAACAATTGGGAGCTTAATTCAATTATTCCTGATTCAGCAAGTTGCCTTTCCAAAGGTTGGCCAAGTATTTCTTCCGCAGGTATGCTTAATACATTTTCAGCCTGTTGATTCCAATAGGTAACCAAACCTGAGCCATCCACAGTAATGAATACATCCCCTATACTTTCAAGAATTTCATTTTTTTCCTGGTATTCCTTTTCAAAAGACAGTTCTGCCGTTTTGCGGGTATGAATATCCTGTATACTTCCGAAAATTTTATAGACTTTTCCAGCCCTCCATTCCACCTTTCCCATGATTCTTACCCAGATTTCTTTTTGAGAAGAAGTAATAACCGGTAACTCAAAATCCAAGGAGTTCCCTTTTTGGATGGCCATATCTAAATGCGACTTAAACTCTTTTTGGGCCGAACCTGAAAAGCTTTCTATGAAATTTTGTAATTGCAGATTGGTATATTTCTCGTACTCGTAAATACTGCAAGAAATTTCAGATAAATATACCCGATTGGTTTCTAGGTTAATTTCCCAACCCCCGATACGGGCCATTTGATTGGCAGTATCCAGTAAATTTTTCAGTTCAACCGTTTCAGAAATATCTCTGCCATAGGCAAATACATATCCGGTATCCTCTTCTAATTGTGATGAATTCCAACTGATCCACTTGTATTCACCCTGTTTGGTACGGTAACGGTTCACAAAGTCTTTCGACAATATGGAGCCGCTTGCCTCCTTATTGTATTCTTTTATCGATTTTACAATATCATCCGGATGAAGCAAGGTAAAAAAGGATATACTCGTAAGTTCTTCGTCACTGTATCCAAGCATTTTACAAAAAGCAGGGTTTACCTTTATAAAATAGCCACATCTATCTGTTATACCTATTATGTCGGGAGAGTTAATAAACAACTGATCCAATTCTGTTTCTGCCTTTTTCCGCATAATTTCATTACCGAGCATATGGCCAAGGTCCCTGAACAAATCCGGATAAAAAGCTGGAAAACTTACTTTATTCGAAAAACCAAGGGTAAGGCATCCGATGTAAACATTATTATTAAACATGGGTACCCCAATAATCTTATAAATTCCTATCTTAAAAAAAGCTTCCTTTCGGGAAACGAATTCCAGTGCATTCAGATCTTCCCAAATATGTACTTTTTTTTCTTTTGAAATATTTCCTGGTATTCCCTCTCCGATTAAAAATTCCCTTTTAGGAGCAAATTCATCATAAAAAAGCATAGTTTCCCTATCATTGGGGTAAGAAACATTTAAATAAACGGTTTTTTTATTGGTACTTACCAACCATACTTCTGCCAGCTTCAACTCCGTAAACTCATGTAATTGAAGCAATACTTTATCCAATGTTTCCTTAATAGGAAGTCCGCGGTTTAATAATTGGCTGATTTCCGACAGTAATTTTTTCTGGCGTTCCATATTTATTTGAACTGTTACATCACGCTGAATAGAAAACCAGTGTGTAAACCACCCATGTTCATTGGCCACTGGTTTTACCAGGAAATTCACCCAATATTTTTCTCCATTTTTTCTGTAATTTATAGTGGTCAGTTCAAAGGGTTCCCATTTCCTGAGCGCCTCTCCAAATTGTCTCAGACCCTCGTAGTTTGATTCGGGTCCCTGTAGAATTCTCGGTGTTTTGCCTTTTACTTCATCAAGGGTATAGCCTGTCATCCGGGTAAATGCGTCATTTACATACAATATTTTTGGTCCTGGTTCATCAATGGATTCTGCCTCCGTAATAATTATAGAATCTTCGGTATTGGTCACCACGCTTTCCAGCAATTTTAATTGATGTTCCTCTTCTTTTCTTTTAGTTATATCCTGAATGGCACCAATTACCCGGCAGGCTTTTCTATGTTCATCCCGAATGATGACTGCTTTATTAGATACAAAGGCATAATTTCCATCTTCTTTTAAAAATTGATGATCCTGTGTCCAGTTTGTATCATGACCAGAAAGTTGTTTTTCAATTTTTTTTATAATCTCCGCTTTTTCATTGGGATGCAAGCGATTTACTATAGCGGCTATAATTGATAAATCACCATGGTCTATTTGACCGAAGTACTCTTGGAAATTATCCCCAATATAAACTTCATTGGTTTCAATATTCCAATCCCAAATAACATCAGATGTAGCTTTTGCTACATATTTAAATCGCTGATTGCTTTCAGCTATGGCATTTTGATATTTTTTGCTTTGGCTAATATCCTGGGCTGTTCCTGATAAAAAATCTTCATTTACCTTGGTATCCTTAGGCCTATGGCCCGTTAGTTCTATGTATTTTCTTTTTCCTGCACGGGTAATAATCCCAAATTCAAGGCAAAAGGTTTTATTTGATTCAATGGCCTTCTTCAAGAAATTTTGAACGCGGATTTTATCTTCAGGTACAACCAGCTCAAAAAAGTTTTCGAAATAATTGTTGTCTTGGTGAAAAGGCACCTCCAAAACAGTACATAATGCTTCAGACCACTGCATTAAATTATTTTTCATATGGAGATTCCAACTCCCTATTTTGGCCAAATGCTGTGCCTCCAGCATGAGTTTTTCATTTTTTCTTGATTTTTCCTCGGCAGCCACTAATCGCTGTTTGGATTCAATATCTTCAGTAAAATCTGTTATAATGCAATCCCATATAACAGATCCATCTGGCTGTTGGGTAGGGTTACCGCTTCCTTTATGCCAGCGTGTAGTACCGTCGGGATGGTTATACTTCCATTCATAGTGGCAGGTTTTTAATATTTTTTCTGATTCTTTTATTTTTTTTTCTGATACCCCTAACTCAACGCGATCATATCGTTCCTTAATCATGTTTAAGTTTTGAAGGATATCGGTAGGCTGAACCCCCCACAAATCGAAAGCCCTGCCTTGAATAAGTTCTAATTTATCAGATTTATCGGGATATCTTCTATACCTGAATACCGCTCCCGGAATATTGTTTGAAAGCGTTTTAAAATGAATTTCCCGTATAACTTTCTCTGTAATATCCTGATGGATACCCATGGCATGCAGTGGGGTGCCTTCCTTGTTTCTTGCGGTTATCTTTCCATTATTTTCTATCCACATTAAATGGCCTTCTTTATGCACCATTTTACATCGAAAACTGAAATATACCTCAACACCGGCAAAAAAATTGGATATACCACCGAAAACGTTAGCCTGATCTTCCTGATGTATCAAATTAAAATAACTCTCTTTCCGTAAATCTTGCAGTTCTTCTACGCTATAACCAAGCATTGCGGCCCAACGGTCGTCTACAAGGATTTTATCTTTTGAAATATCCCAATCCCACACACCCACTTTTGTGGCCTCGATTACTGCCTGAATTTTTTGAGATTGTATTTCAAGTTGTCTGTGCGTATCGTCGAGTTCATACAAGCTTTTTCGCAACATTAGCAATTGTTCTACCTGTAGTGCCAGGTTTTGGAGTGCTTTTATTTGCTCCGCAGTAAGTAGTTTTGGCTTGTTATCTAACACACAAAGAGTTCCTATCGCAGGTCCGTCCTTTATCTTAAGGGAAACACTTGCATAGTAAACCAGATGGGGGTCATTTAGTACAGAAGGAAACGAGTTAAAACGGGGATCTTTTCGTGTATCCTCAATAATAAAAACCGGATCTGCGCTTTTTATAGCATAGTTGCATATGGATTCTTCGATAGGCATTCCTGTATTTTGAATGCCAATTTTAGATTTAAAAAATTGTCTATCTTTTCCCACAAGGCTCACCATGGCCATGGGAACATCACAAATATTGGCAGCTAATTCCGTAATGCAGTCATACGCTGCCTCTGGCAATGTATCCATTATCCTCAACGAATCCAAAACCTGAATCCGCTCCATTTCAATAGCATGTTCCATACTCCATTTCCTTGTGATATATTGCGAATCTATTATCTAAACCTAGTCATAATGCCTTTTAAGAAGCTGGATTTTCAATATTAATAAATAAATATGTTCCTAATAAAGGGACACTTTGTAAATTAATAATTGATAAATTCAATTTTTTCAAATATAATAACGCTTATTTCTTTTAAATGATTGTTTAACTATTATATTAATTTTTTTGAAATTAGGTTAAACATAGGTAGTAAGGGCGTACATGGAACACATTAAGCACAAAAAAACTTTTACTAATCGCTTTTTACTATAAAACCGTTTTTATTTTTTAAAAGGGTTTTGATAATTTTGCAAGAATGGGCAGGATATAGCAGGCGACTTTTGCATAAATAGCCCATTTATTGCTTGTTTCAGTATCAGGAAAGCTTTTATTTACCTGATTAGGGTTGTTTTGCAAACATTATCTTGAATTTGGTTCCTTTATCGGGTTCACTTTCCACCTGAATGTTACCGCCGAGGTTGGTAACATGGCTATGTACAAGGTAAAGTCCTACTCCCTTGCTATCTGCATGATTATGAAAATTCTGATGCAGACCAAAAATTTTGTCTTTTACCTTTTCCATATCAAATCCCATGCCATTATCTTCCACCTCAAGGATTACCTGTTCTACTTCAATACGAGTAGTTATTTTTATCTGCGGTTCAATACCGGGGCGGGCATATTTTATAGCATTTGTCAGCAAATTTAAAAATATACTTTCCATATACATTTTGTTAAAGGTAACTTCTTTTACTGCCTGAAAATCTACCTGTAGATTAGCTTTTGAATTGAATATTAATGCCTGTATTAATCTGAGTACACTTTGAAGCGTAGTGTCGAAATCTACTCCATGAATCTTGGTTCTTACCGTAGTTCGTTCAGTAATGGCATCCACATAATTATCAAGTGCTTCTTTTAGATTTTGTCCGGAAAGCTTTAGCATATCAATCATGTCTGAGGTTTCCTTATCTTCAATTTTACAGGGATCTATAAGACTGAGAAGTGTTAAAAGGTTATTGACCGGCGAACGCAAATCGTGAGAAGTGGTGTAATTGATCTGTTTTAAATCCCTATTTACGGTGGTCAAATTTTCCAAGAGTGCTATGCGTTCCTGCTCTAGTTTTTTCTTATAAGTTATGTTTCTGCCAATAGCAAAAATAACTTCATCGTTTTGATTGGGAAAAGAAGTCCAGGTTAACCAAATGATTTCGCCATTTTTGTGAACATATCTATTATCGAAATTAAACAAAGGTTTTGCTTGTTTAAGCTCTTCCCTCACTTTATCGGTAATTATTTTATCTTCTTTAAAAATAAAATAATTGATTGGTAGGTTGTACAATTCCTCAAAATTATAGCCCAAAGCGTCGCATACTGCCTGATTTACTTTTTTAAAATAGCCATCGTAGCCTGCAATACATAGCAAATCCGGACTGGAATTAAAAAAATTTTCATAAATATTATCGATCTGCTTCATATTTGATTATCGCAATAGTTAGATGGATTTTATGATATTTTGTTTGATTTATCCTATTAATCCAGCCATTTTACTTAAATGAAGCATCCTTTCTATCGGCTTTAGTGCTTTTAAACGCAGGCTTTCATCCATTACCAATTCAGGCGTTTCATATTCAAGACAGAGGTATAATTTTTCTAAAGTATTTAGTTTCATATGCGGGCAATCGTTACAGGCGCAATGATTGTTTGGAGGGGCAGGAATAAACACTTTGTTTGGACTTACCTTTTGCATTTCATGCAAAATTCCTGTTTCTGTTGCCACAATAAAAGACTGAGCCGGATTGTCCTGCGTATATTTAAGAAGCTGCGTGGTACTTCCTATAAAATCCGCTACACGGAGCACAGGCTCTTCACATTCCGGGTGAGCAATGAATTTTGCCTCTGGATGACGGATTTTTAAGCGGGTAATTTTCTCAAGACTGAAAATTTCGTGCACCATACAGGCGCCGTTCCACAGCACCATATTTCGTCCCGTTTCCTTGTTTACCCATGCTCCGAGGTTTTTATCGGGTGCAAAAATGATCTTCTCGTCCTTTGGCAGACTCTCAATGATGGCTTTAGCGTTACTACTGGTACAGATAATGTCGCTCATGGCCTTTATACCGGCACTACAGTTAATGTAAGACACAACTGTGTGGTCAGGGTAGTTTTTAGTTTTCCAGGCCTTGAACAGTTCCGGAGGGGCACTGTCGCTCAAACTACAACCCGCCTTCAGGTCCGGGAGTAGTACTTTTTTGGTGGGATTCAGGATTTTTGCGGTTTCCGCCATAAAATGGACACCCGCAAAAACGATGATATCTGCATCGGTATCCCTTGCTTTTTGTGCAAGTCCCAAACTATCGCCAATATAGTCGGCTACATCCTGAATATCTGGTTCCTGATAATAATGTGCGAGGATGATCGCATTTTTTTCTTTTTTTAATTTCTCAATGGCTGCGAAAATATCAAGGGCCGGGTCAAGTTCTATATTCAGAAATCCAGCTTCTGTTACTTTTTCTCTCGCTTCGGCTATGTCAATAACTGTCATAATTGTATTTATAATTCATTATTTATATAAAGTCTATTACTATTACGGGTGTTATTAGGTGTATAACTAAGTGGTGGAACAAAGATACTGCACTTACCAACGTTTCACACAGGGTTTTGCACAGCCAATTTGTTATTTTAATGGGGTTTTGCTGCGATGTACACATCATGTGTATTGCCTGTTTTGGGTAAAATAACTTTCCTTTTGGTTAATGTATACAATGTGTATTACTTAATGTTTGATCGTTTTTGAATTTATAAGGTCTTTTTGGGGAGATTTTTTTGTTTACTTATTCCTTGATTGTCTTCATTTTTTAGTGATTATCAGGCAGCTTGTCCACAGTATTCTTTGGTTATCTACAGTTAAATGGGAATACTGTTTCACGTTATAGTTCCACATTTGGACTTTTATTTTTCAACTACCTTTTGCGATTTAGCAGCTTTTTGTTTTCCACAATTTGTTCCCTTATGGTATTTCCCTACTTTTGCCCTCCTCTTAAACCGAGGTTTTTTTATTATGTCTATTATTCAACAGATCAGGGAAAAATATGCCGCTATAGGTATTGGTTTTATTGCCCTTAGTTTAATCGGTTTTATTTTGATGGATAGTGCCAAAAGTGGCTCTGGTGGCGGTATTGATCCTAGTGATGCCATTGGTGAAATCAATGGAACAAAAATAAGTTATGCCTCTTTTGTAAAGAAGACCTCGAGTATTGAGGATATGCAGCAAATGAATGGCCGCAATGTTGACGAGGACCTCAGGCAACAAATTAATGCAGAAGTATGGCGTCAAATGGTCGAGAAGGCCCTTTTAGATGAAGAATATAAAAAATTAGGTATTGAAGTTACCAACAAAGAATTTAATGATTTACTGTTTGGTGAAAGTCCTCCTGATTTCTTAAAGCAACAATTTACAAATCCCGAAACAGGTATTTACGACGCTATTGCAGCCCGTCAGGCTATATTGGATCTGAAAAAGACTAAAAACAATCCAAATACTGCAGTCATAGAAGAATTTTACCTGGAACCTTTGGTTGAAAATACCAAAAGGGTGAAATACAACAGTTTGTTGCAAAACAGTGCCTTTGCACCTAAGTTTATGGTGGAAAAAACCTTCGCCGATAATGCAGGTATTGCAAGCATGCAATTTGTTAACATACCATATAGCAATGTAGCGGACAGTCTTGCGATAGTTTCTGATGCTATGGTAACTGATTATGTAAAATCACATTCAACGCAATTTAAGCAGGATGAAGCTTTAAGAAGTGCCGCTTATGTTAGTTTTCCCTTTTTCCCTTCAGCTACAGATTCAGCAGATGTTTATAGTATGCTGGAAGGTTTAAAAGAAGAATTCATGACTACGGATGATCCTGCTGCTTTTGTAAACAGAAATGCAAGCGCGATGTCTTTTGCAGATGCCTATTTTAGTAAGGATCGTATTCAAATTTCCCAGAAAGACAGCATTATTGCTGCTGGATTGAATAATGTCTATGGGCCTTATGTAGATGGTGATAGTTATGTTTTGAGCCGGGTTGTTTCTATGAAAACACTTCCTGACAGTGTTAAAGCAAGACACATTCTAATTAGTTTGGTAGATGGTGCCACACAACAGGAAATTTTGTCCGATAGTGCCGCAAAGATTAGAATTGATAGTATTGAGAATGCTATAAAGGGTGGTGCCTCTTTTGCTAATATGGCTACTCAGTATAGTAGTGATCCGGGAAGTGCTGCAAAAGGGGGCGATCTTGGTTATTTTGCCAGTGGTATGATGGTCAAAGAGTTTAATGATTTTTCTTTTGAAAAGCCTAAGGGTTCTATGGGAGTGGTAAAAACACAGTTTGGTTATCATCTTATTGAGGTTACCGATCAAAAGAATTTTGTGCCTGCTTATAAAATCGCTTACCTCTCCAGAAATATTGATCCTAGCATGGAAACAGTTAATGAAGCACTGAATGCGGCTAATGTATTTGCTGGTAACAGCCGTACAGTAAAGGCTTTTGATGAAAATGTAATAAAGGGAAGTCTGAATAAGTTGGTTATTGCTGAGGTTAAGGAAAATGATTACAATATTATGGGTCTTGGTAACAACCGTAGGTTGGTTAAGGATATTTTCGAAACCAATGTGGGTAAGGTACTTGATCCGGTCGAGTTGGACAATCAATATGTGGTTATTGCGGTAACGGGTGCCGAGGAGGAGGGTTTGATGAGTGCAGCTAAGGCGCGTCCGATGGTTGAATCTATTTTACGCAATCAGGTGAAAGCCGGTATTTTGATTAAAAAGATAGGTGCGGTTAAAAGTTTGCAGGAAATTGCTTCTGCAAATAATACGGGTGTACTGTCAGCTGATAGTATTTCTTTTGCTAGTCCTATATTAAATGGTGTTGGTTTTGAACCTAAAGTAGGGGGTTACGCTTTCTATAAGGAGAACCTGAATAAAGTAAGTGAACCAATTGAAGGGAATAGCGGCGTATTTGTGGTTCAACCAACTTTTATTGGTGCTAGCCAAAATATGGGTGGCAGTATGGATGAATTGAGGGCATCTCTTACCAATCAGAGCAAGAGTTCTGCCATTGGTGGTAGTTTGCAGGCACTTCGTCAAAACGGTAGTATCACAGATAAGCGGAGTAAGTTTTTATAAATTATCAGGATGTGAAAAAACCCGGACTGTAGAAAAGTCCGGGTTTTTTGGTTTTGTACCTTTTTTTTTAACGGATAAGAAAATCTTTATTGGTTAATTTTGTAAGGTATGAGTGACACAATAATTAATAGGGTTTCGGATAGTTTGCTTACAACACTTGATCTTGAAGAACTAGGTGGTAAAAACGAATGGCAAGGTTTCGATCTGAAAGAATTCCTTTTCATGGAACTTATTTTAAAAGAGAAGGATTTCAGGGAACAACTAAAAGCACATGATTGGGCACAGTATCATAATAAAATGGTTGCCGTCTTTTGTTCAGTAGATGCTATTATTCCCATGTGGGCTTATTTATTGGTAGCTGTTTATTTGCAACCTGAATGTAAAGGTGTTTATTCCGGAACTATTGATCAGGCACGTCAGCAGCATTTATTAAAGATGATTCATCAGTTGGATGGAGCATCCTATACAGAAAAGAGAGTTGTAGTAAAGGGTTGTGGTGATGAACCCATAGGTGAAGCCGCGTATCTGTCCATAGCGGCTCATTTGCGTCCTTTCGCAAAATCTATTATGTACGGCGAACCTTGCAGTACGGTACCTATATTTAAGCGGAAGACCTGATTATTTTTTAGTGTAGAAAGGATCGTCATTGGAAAACCAGCCTCTTTTTCTAAACCACCAGATCATAGCAATTGGAACAAGAAACATGAAAGCTACCGTAGCATAAAATCCCCATTTATGATGGGAATAAGGGATGATATCAAAGTTCATTCCAAAAATACCTCCTATAACCGTAGCGGGCGCCATCACAGTTGTTACGATGGCCAGTGTTTTCATTACCTCATTCATTTTAAGGTTTACGTTGTTAAAATACATATCCTGTAATGTGTTTACAAGGTCTCTATAGTTATCAACCAAATCATTTGCCTGCATAATATGGTCATAAACGTCCTTATAATATTTCGTGGTGTTGTCTTCCAATAATTCACTATCTGATCTTAAGATGCCAGCTACAAGGTCGCGCACTGGGTTAGTATTTCTTTTAAGCAGAATCAAATCCTTTCTTATAAGGTTGATATGATTAAATGCACGTTTTCCAGATTGGGTGAGTAATTCTTCTTCTACCTGCTGGATTCGATCACCTATTTTTTCAATTACATGAAAATAGCTATCTACTATAATATCTATCATATTGTAAAAAAGATAGTCTGTCGGTGATTGACGGATTTTGCTTTGTTTATTTTTTATCTTTTCTCTGATCGGGTTAAAAACATCTCTCAGGGCGTCTTCCTGAAAAGAGATGATAAAATTTCTTCCCATTACTATACTTATCTGCTCCAGTTCTATATTGTTTTTGGTGTCATTATAAAATAGCATATTCATTAGTACGTAGAGTATATCATTTACTTCGTCCATCTTTGGCCTTTCCCCATAGCTAAGAATATCTTCCTGTATTAATGGATGGATTCCGTAATGTGTGGATAGAATTTCCATTTCTTGTTTGTGATAGGAATCAAGATTTAGCCAGGTAATTGCTTCTTTATCTCGGTATTTCAGGCATGAGGCAACATCAGAAAATTCAGAATCTTCTATACTGTCCTTGGTATAGCTGAATATTTGCAGGTGAAAGGGTAGTTCCGGGCCGTCTTCTTCTTCCGGTGCTTTAAATGGATGGATTACAGCTCTCGTTCTTTCCTGGAAAAGTGTATGCAATATACTGTTTACCGCATCCTTACCCAATTTTGCTCCTTTTACTATTGTATTCATATACTGTGCTTCTTTGGGTTAAATGTACTTTTGTTTGTTGGTTTGATAGCTTGTTTAGAAAAGGTTTTTATGCTTAATATTTTATTTCTTAAAAATCGGGTGGGTTGTCTATATTAGCTTCTGCATATTGATGGCATTAAATATCCGACATATCCCATTTCTAAAGGCTGTTCTTTTGCATAGCCTTACTGCTTTTGGTGGTCCACAGGGGCATTATGGAATGATGGTTCGTCGTTTTGTTCAACAGCGAAAAGATGTTACTGAGGTCGAACTACTGGAATTTGTGGGATTCTGCCAAATGTTACCCGGTGCGAGCAGTACGCAAACCCTTACCCTGATTGGTTATAAGCGGGGAGGAGTACCATTGGCATTGGTGACTCTTTTTATCTGGGTTTTGCCTGCTGGTATTTTAATGAGTTTATTGAGTTTTCTGCTGCAGTTTATTGATAAGCAAGCATTGGCTGTAGATATTTTCCATTTTGTATTACCGATGGCTGTGGGATTTTTGGGTTATGCCGCTTTGCGTGCAGGGAGGGTTTCGCTTAAAAACCCAATTACTTATATTATTGCAGCTGCTGCCTCTGTTATTACTTATTTTTTCTTTCAGTCGCCTTGGGTGTTCCCTTTGTTGCTGATAGCAGGTGGTATAGCCACTAACTTTAGTAAAAAGCGTATTCCTGATGTAGAGGTCAATACTAGAAAGATTGGTTGGTCCAACCTGATGGTATTTTTTGTTTGTTTTGCGTTATTGGGTGCGCTTAGTGAATGGGCGCGCATTAAGCAGGTAGAACTAGGCTCTCAGCAACCTGAATATAGGGTTTTTAATATTTCGGAAAACTTTTATCGTTTTGGAAGCCTTGTTTTTGGTGGAGGAGATGTATTGGTTCCTTTGATGTATGAACAGTTTGTTGTGAGACCTAAGGGCGATAATAAGTATATGACAAGCGATGAATTTCTAACGGGTAGTGGAATGGTTCGTGCTATTCCCGGTCCGATATTTAGTGTTGCTGCTTTTCATGGTGGAATGGCCATGCGTAAATGGGGGAGTGGTTGGCAGACCGTTGGTTGTGTGGCAGGGTTACTTTTTATATTTATGCCTTCTGCTTTATTGGTTCTATTTTTCTATCCGATATGGCAAAATTTAAAACGTTATGCTGTAGTGTATCGTTCTCTTGAAGGTATTAATGCTGTTGTTGTAGGTATTATGGGAGCATCGAGTATTTACTTACTCCGGGATATTTCTTTTGTTGGTGGTAATCTTCCTATCCTTTTAAATATTGGTGTCATGGTTGGAACTTTTCTGGTGCTTAGGTTTAGCAAGCTACCTTCTCCAGTAATTGTACTTATTTGTCTTTTGCTCGGTTATCTTTTTTAAGGTATATAATATATTAAGTATCTTTTTAATATTTAATCCTTATAGTACCTGTTATCCTCTATTTCTTTCTCAACTAAACGCGGTACGAGGTATTTTATCGAAATGTTTGCTTTAATCATTTTCCTTATTTGGGTACTTGATATTTCAAGTAGTGGGGCTTCCATAATACTTATATCAGCATTTAATTTATTCTCTATTTCAAAGCCATTCCTTTTATACAGGTAAATTTTATGGTGGTTTATAATTTGCTCATAGTTTTTCCATCCTTCGATGTTGGTAAAACCATCGCTGCCCATAATCAGGCTAAAGGTATGTTGCGAATATTTTTCCTGCAGGTAGGTCAAGGTATGTATGGTATAGCTCGGCTTAGGTAATTTGAATTCTACATCGCTCACTCTAAGAAAGGGGTCTTCTTCAATAGCTGTATGAATCAGGTGTAAACGGTCGTATTCATTCAACAGGGTTTTGCTTTGCTTAAAAGGATTTTGTGGTGAAACTACGAGCCACACTTGTTCCAGATCTGTTGTGTGCCGGGCATAACTTGCAATAATGAGATGACCAATATGTACAGGATTGAATGAACCAAAATAAAGACCTATATGCATGTCGATGGATCAGTTTACAGTGTACTCAACGAGTATGTGTTCGGCTTCGTTTAGCCGTAGAGAAAGATGGTATCCTGCTATCATGATGCTGATAGGATCTCCAAGTGGGGCAATTTTATCTACCTGTACTACCTCTCCTGGTACGCAACCCATTTCCATAAGTTTGATGGTAATTTCATTTTCACCGAATGAATCAATGATTCCGGATTGTCCCGGTAACAACTCTGTCAATTTTTTTATCATGGTTCCTTTTATCTTGCGAAGGTATTTCAATTTAATGGGTTTGAATTTCGATTATGGTAAAGTCTTTGGTAAGGTTTGGGTATGCAGATCGTTTTTTGAGTATTAATGGTAAAAGGGCTATTCAAGTTTTCGTTATGGATATTTTTCAAAAGGAGTTAGGTCTTCCTTGTCGTTTGCAATATGTATTTTGCAGTGACGAATACTTGCATAAGATTAATCTTGAGTATTTGCAGCACGATGACTATACTGATATTATCACGTTTGACCTGTCGGAGGATAAGGTTGTGCGTGTGGATGGGGAAATTTATATCTCTGTCGATAGAGTTAAGTCAAATGCTTCTAGTCTTGGTGTTGTTTTTTTTGATGAGGTTTTGCGTGTAATCTTTCATGGAGCTTTGCATTTGTGTGGGTATGGTGATAAAACCCCTAAAGAGCAAAATGAAATGAGACGTATGGAGGATAAGTACTTGGGGTTATACATGCAGTAACCATTTGTTTCACGTGAAACAATGCTTTTGCTTATTCACCCATTACGTGTTCGTAGTGTTGGTTTGGTTTAAAATAGTTTCTCTATCTCTTTATACGTATTTCTATTTCATTCTCGTTTTTCTATCTGAGCGTATTTTTTCGCGCCTTGTCTTTTTTGATTGTTTGTCTAGTGGTTTACATTGTTATTTTAAAAATCTTTGTTTGAGATTAAATTTAGCTTTATCAGTTATTCATCGCTGGAATAATAGTGTATTGAAGTTTACTAAACGAAGTTGTTGGTATTGTGGTGTTTATTTAATGCAGAAGAGTATGGTTTCTTTCTTCTTTTATACCTAATTCTTTTTCTTTTCGTATCATTTGTTTCACGTGGAACTTTTTATAGGATATGTAGTTTTGGTATAATTTCTATTTTTTATGGTTTGAACTCATTCTTTTTGTGTTTTCTCCCCCAAATCATCCGAATTTAATATAAGACGGTCTATTATCGACCTCGGAATTGATGAATTCAATAAATTTTTCTTTTGGTCATTGTATTATGGTGTCGAAATGTAAGATATGAATTTTTCATTACCTTGTTTTATGCAATGATTGCAGTTTTCATCTGTGTTATTTATGATAGTTATCTTTTTTGGGATACACAATTTCTGTTTTGTAAGTATATTTTTCTAAACCAATGTTCTCTTTTTTATAGATTTTCTAGAGTATTTTCCTAAATATAGTTAGTTAATCACTTTTTATTAAGGTCTGCTTTTGCCATTTTTTACTTTTCAGGGTTGTGGCTTTATTAATTTAAGAAGGATAAGTACAGTGTAATTGTGTTTGGAGTTCATCAATGGTAAATATATTATCGCCGGAGATAGCCTTATTCAGTTTGGAGGTCTAATTTTTTCATTTTTTCATTATTCTTTGTTTCTACAAGTATTTAGTATTGGGAGATACCTTAGATCCTCTCTAAGGAATGTTTGCTTTTCGTAAAACGATGAAAGTATATGGGTCTATGCTGGCTTTACTTATTACCTGTCGATAGATTTAGATGGGTGAAGGACTGATCAAAATATACTTCGGCTTACTCAGCTAGTTCTATTTTTTCCTAAAAGTTATGATTGGTTTCTAATCCTAACATTTGTTGTATAGGTTACACTGTTCGTATTCAGGTTACTTGCTGCCTTAAATAAGTTAATTAATGAAAGCAATAATTGGTAACTCCTGGCACCAATGTCAATTGTGTAGCCCAATATATATAGTCAATACCTGTTTATTCATTTCTAAATCCTGGAATTTTTAAGCATACAATATTTGAAGTAGTAGCCATAGATATTTGAAGTTTGTTTTTTATAGTTTCATAGGTATTTTCCTTTGAATTAGGTAAAAGAGGGACTTTATCCATTTCATTTTTGAGGTTACAATCCATTATCTAGTACAGGATATGCTGTAGTAAGCGCGCTGTTCCACGTGAAACGAAGCCCTATTTTCGTTTAAAGCCCTGCTCTTTGCTAAGTAAGGTATGTTCTGGAAAAGGTTAATCCTCTTATATGATAATGGCACTGTCTCAGCAGGCGGCTTTAACTGAGTAGGATACCAATCGGGATGCGGGGTGAATGTTGTAATTTCGCACCATGTTTCCAGAATATGATGTAATTGTAGTAGGGGCGGGGCATGCGGGATGTGAAGCCGCTGCTGCTGCCGCAAATATGGGCAGCAAAACTTTGCTGATCACTATGAATATGCAGACCATTGCACAAATGAGCTGCAACCCAGCTATGGGGGGAATTGCTAAGGGGCAAATTGTGCGGGAAATTGATGCTTTGGGCGGGTACAGCGGTATCGTTACAGATAAAAGTATGATTCAATTCCGTATGCTGAACCGAAGCAAAGGACCTGCTATGTGGAGTCCAAGGACACAAAATGACCGAAATCTGTTTGCATCAACCTGGCGGGAAATGCTTGAAAACACCCCGAATGTTGATTTTTACCAGGATATGGTACGCGAATTACTGATAAAAGAGGGGAGGTGCTACGGAGTCATCACCGGTCTTGGCCATGAAATTAAGGCAAAATCAGTGGTGGTTACTTCAGGGACCTTTCTTAATGGGGTGATTCATATTGGGGAAAAGCAATTGGGTGGTGGAAGGCTTGCTGAAAAAGCGGCTACCGGTATTACTGAACAGCTCGTAGAACTTGGTTTTGAAGCAGATCGGCTGAAAACCGGCACTCCACCACGTATAGATGGCAGGAGTCTAGACTATTCTAAAATGGAAGTACAGGATGGAGATGAGGAAATCACCGGTTTCTCATACCTTAACATTCCAACGATAAAGCCTAAAGAACAGCGCTGCTGCTGGATTACCTATACCAATCCTGAAGTTCATGAGATCCTGAGGGGAGGATTTGATAAAAGTCCGATGTATCAGGGCCGTATTAAGGGCACAGGGCCTCGTTACTGTCCGAGTATTGAAGATAAAATCAGCCGTTTTGCTGAAAGAGAGCGCCATCAGTTGTTTGTAGAGCCCGAAGGATGGAATACCGTGGAGATCTATGTAAATGGTTTCAGCAGTAGCTTGCCTGAGGAAATACAGTTAAAAGCACTTCGTTTGGTGCCGGGTTTTGAGAACTGTAAAATGTTCAGGCCAGGATATGCTATCGAATACGACTATTTTCCACCTACACAATTGCAGTATACGCTTGAAACTAAACGAATCAAACAGTTATTCTTTGCCGGGCAGATAAATGGAACTACCGGATATGAAGAGGCTGCCTGTCAGGGATTGATGGCAGGTATCAATGCACACCAAAGTGCCACTGGGCAAGATCCTTTTGTATTGTCGAGAAGTGATGCATATATCGGGGTTTTAATTGACGACCTTATCAATAAAGGTACCGATGAGCCATACCGCATGTTTACAAGTCGTGCGGAATTTCGTACCCTGCTACGGCAAGACAATGCCGACCTCCGGTTGACGGAAAAGAGTTATCGCATCGGGCTTGCCTCACAGGAGCGGATGGAAGCTGTGCTGAGAAAGCAGGAACAGGTTGCCAAAATCATAAAAACCTTGCAGTCGCTTTCTGTAGAACCTGCACAGATTAACCCGTTTTTTGAATCCATCGGATCGGCCACGATACCTGAAAAATACAAGGCTACTAAGTTGCTGTTGCGGCCCAATGTTTCCTTGCCACAAATGATGGGTGTAATACCCGATCTTTCTGAATTATTGGCCGGGTTTGATCCGGAAGCAATAGAACAGGCCGAAATACAAATCAAGTACCAAACCTATATTGATAAAGAAAGGGAATTGGTTGGAAAAATGAGTCAGCTCGAAAGCCTTGTTATACCGGATGCTTTTGATTATGGAAAGGTCTCTGCATTGAGTAATGAAGCCCGTCAGAAATTTCTGAAAATAAGACCTCATACCCTTGGGCAGGCAAGCCGGATCAGCGGGGTGAATCCAAGCGATGTACAGATATTGATGGTATTTATGGGCAGGTAGTTGTTTAATGATAATTATTAATATGTAAAAGCTTATCAATCAATCTATTATGAGTATAAGAACTATCTTTTTGCCATTGCTTTTGTTGTTGGTTTCACATGGATTTGCTCAAAAATCTCCGGTGCAAAAGCTTGATTCGATGGGGATCGTCCTGCCAAAACTAACTGCTCCTTTGGCAAACTACGTAAGGTTTGTGCAGACTGCGAATCTTGGCTATACTTCTGGCCATGGGCCTACCCGTTCTGATGGATCTCTTATAGTTGGGAAAATTGGGGAAACGCTCTCCGTGGAACAAGGGTATGAAGCTGCGCAGGTAACAGGTATTCAGTTATTGGCCACTTTGCAAAATGCATTGGGCGATCTTGGCCGGGTAAAGCGCATTGTGAAAGTGCTTGGCATGGTAAACTGTACCCCTGATTTTAAAGATCAATCCAAGGTAATGAATGGCTTTAGCGACCTGATGGTGACGGTTTTTGGTGAAAAGGGAAAGCATGCCCGTAGTGCGGTAGGCATGAATGCTCTACCAAACGGAATGTCAATAGAAATTGAAATGGTCGTGGAGATAGAAGACTAACCGCTTATTTTTTTTCCTTTCTTTCTTTTTTAAGCGAACTGTTGATATAGTATTTCATAGATTCTTCATCCCGATTTTTGCGTAACCAATAGTGTTCAGGCCTGTTACGTTCCATAAATCCAATCAGTTCATCTCCTGTGTAGGTAACATATTTTTTCAGCAGCTCTTCGTTCCAGCGATAGTTTACATAGGCTTCATCTTCCATAATGCTGTAGATGGTTCTCGCTTTGCGTTCCCGCCGCTCCTTTTTGCTCCATCTGCCAATATTGATGCCGACACCAAAACCAAGGTCAGTAGCCTGACTAATGGCTGGAAGCGGTCTTTCGCCTACATCTTCCAAAAAGCTTTTCCGTCTTTCAAGGCTGTCAATCTGATAAGGATTTAAGTTGCCCACCACCTCAACATTGGTGAGGGTAGATGGCAGCGGCCTGATAAACAGCACGAGAGTCCCTTCGTCAAACCAGGTTTTTTTAACAGAAGTAGTATCTGCATAGAAACCATTGGCGGAAAAAGCAAGTATGTGGCCCGCAGCCGCTTCTACCTCAAACACCCCATTGGAGCGGGTTACACCGGTTTTTCCCGTTGTAATATTCGATACGCTTGCCATGCGCACCTCTTTGCGTGTAATTTTATCCAGCATCACACCATTCAGTATTTTTCTTTCCTGTGCCATTACCGAAACAGTCATCAGCAAAACGCTAATAGTCAAAATAAAAATCCTAAAATGCATCATGTAAGGTATAAAATTTTCAAGGAAGTATTTGTAATGGTGAAATCAGATTATTCAGGACTGTATGGCTTTCTCTGTTTTCCACCATCTCCAGGCAATATATCCGCCAATGGCAAAAGGTAAAAACATCAGGTAAATAATACCATTATTCAGACCTGTAGCGCTTTCTTTACCTAGTTGCGAGGCGGTTTTGGTACAAATGGAACACTGTGCTACCGCCGATACAAAACCGGTTATAAGCATGCTTAGCAATAAGCCTGTTTTGAGCAAATGAGCCGGGCGTTTATTTTTATGCTGCATAATTGCAAAAATACAAAATCAACTGCTTTCCTTTTGTGAAAAATAAAAAGCCATCTACCCGAAGATAGATGGCCTTTCAATGAGGTGCGTGTGATGGGCAGGATTAAAGTGTTCCGTTGTTGGCTTTTACATCCAACTTCAAATTAACTTCTTTGGCTATAAACCAATCTGCGGGATTATTGGGTCCTTTGTAATTAAGTCCCCATTGTGTGCGATCAATATTGAAATCTGCCTTGGCAGTAACACTATTTCCTTCTATACC
The DNA here is from genome assembly GCA_038209595.1 of Chitinophagales bacterium. Lineage (GTDB taxonomy): Bacteria > Bacteroidota > Bacteroidia > Chitinophagales > Chitinophagaceae > Phnomibacter. The sequence continues at coordinate 8,042 of JBBQXO010000047.1, read as the reverse complement.
TACCATAGCAGGGAATGTTACGTTTTTAGTTTCTCCACGTAAGGTCAGGTTACCACTAATAGAGTGTGTAGCACCATCGAGCTTGCTTTCAGAAGTGGTTGCATCATAAGGACTAACACCCGTAATTTCAAATTTTGCTGTAGGGAAAGAATCTACCATAAAAAAATCTCCACTTTTCAGGTGTCCTTCCAGTTTTCCTTTGTCTTCGCCTTCAAGGTCAAGTACTGTAAGCGATGATACATCAATGGTAAAGTTCCCACCGGTCAGGCTGCCATCTTTTACGGCTAAAGTCCCTTCGGTCACCTTAAAACTTCCGTTATGCTGCCCATTGGCTTTTGTACCAATCCATCCAATATTGGTGGTGGCTAAGTCTATAGGATAAGCAATACCATCAATAGCGGTCGTTGCTTGTGCTTCTTCGGTTACGGCCTCGTCGGCTTCTGGAGCTGATTGACAGGCAGCAAAAAACAAAGCGGCACCGGTCAACATCGCTAAAATCTTTTTCATAATGTTTTAGTTTTAATTTTGTGTATTAGGATGCAAATATAAGGAAGATTATACTAAACAATGTTTAAACATCAATCAGCTTTAAGAAAAAAGAAATATTTTAACTCTTTTGTAAAAAAGAAAACAACAATAAAAAAGGAGGGAATATTTACATGGCGCCTGTAAACTGACTGAGGAAGCGCACATCATTTTCACTGAAAAGCCGCAGATCCTTAACCTGATATTTGAGCATAGTTATGCGCTCAATGCCCATACCAAAGGCAAATCCCGTGTATTTATTAGGATCAATACCACAGTTGCTAAGTACATTGGGATGCACCATACCACAGCCGAGTATTTCCACCCAACCGGTTTGTTTGCAAACATTACAACCTGTACCCCCGCATATCAGGCAACTGATATCCATTTCGGCGCTCGGTTCGGTAAAAGGAAAATAGGAGGGGCGAAACCGTATTTTCACGTCCTGTCCAAACATTTCTTTCACAAAAAAGTAAAGGGTCTGCTTCAGATCAGCAAAACTTACATTGTCGGCAACATATAGTCCTTCCACCTGATGGAAAAAGCAATGCGCCCTTGCACTGACGGTTTCATTGCGGTAAACCCGACCCGGCATAATCATGCGGATAGGCAATTTGCCTTTCTCCATTTCGCGTATCTGTACATTGCTCGTATGCGTACGCAAAAGCCAGGCAGGATCCTGATTAATGTAAAAAGTATCCTGCATATCCCGCGCCGGATGGTCTTCGGGCAGGTTGAGGGCACCAAAATTGTGCCAGTCGTCTTCTATTTCGGGTCCTTCTGCTACGGCAAAACCCAATCGCTTGAAAATGGAGACAATCCTATTGCGCACAATAGAAATGGGATGCCGGGTACCAAGGGGTAAATTTTCGCCGGGTAAGGTAAGATCGAATAAGGTATCAGTTTCGGTGCCGTTGAGTGATTCCACCTGCTCCTGAAAAGCTTCAAACTTTTGTTCTACCAACACCTTGAAGTCATTCATCACCTGTCCGAAGGCTCTTTTTTGCTCATTCGGCACCTGCTTCATTTCGCCCATCAGCGATTTTACCAGGCCTTTGGTACCCAGATACTTGATTCTGAACGCTTCGAGGGCGGTTTTATCGGCCACCGTTTCTGTTTCAATTTCTGTTTTGTATTGTTCAATTTGTTGCAACAAGGCTTCCATGCGGCAAAGATAACCCGAATGACTACAGTGCGCAAGTTGGCTTTTGTAACAAAGGAAGCGGAAGTTATGAATATGGCTTTTAACCATTCGTAAATTCCGAACGCATTAAAATCAACTACATGAGCTTGTGACCTTTTTAAATTGAAAGGTAAAGTGCATTTCTTTACCCAAACAGTTTGTGGATGGATAGAATCAAACAGACTATTTTATAAATTGGATAAGCAATGAATGAACACTAATCCTGCGGCTAATAAGAACTTAAAATAAATAAAAGCCTTTGCAATAAAAGAACGATGGCTATCAAAAAATAATTTACGGATTAAATAATTACTAATAACTTTATTCTTTAATTAAAATATCAATAAAAAGATATCCCCCCCTCCGCAAATTATTTGCTATTTCTGCCTTTAATAATTACCATTTTATTGAATGGCTGTAAAAAGTATCATCTAATTTCTGAAACCAAAAGCCAGACATCTTTGCTGGGGTGGGCTGCAAAATACAGTAGTTATTCATTACTCACATCAGAAGAAAAAAACGCAATTATTTCAACCAACCCACAGCATAAAGATAGAAGAACTTCACAAAAAGGTACAGGTTGTTCCCAATGATATATGATTCTTCTCATTATTAAACTTATTTATGTTTCAAAAACTATTATTTGTAACTTCTTTGATAAGGAAATGGAGATAAAAAAATCAGGAAGATATATTTAGCTGATGTGAAATTTGTTCATTTAATGGATTCTTCTACTGCCTATTATATATATTTCATTCTTTTTTCCATCGATTCTAGTACTCAGAATCCTATAGTTAATAAAACCTATCAATATCCAAATGATTCCTATGAAGAAATGAACAAAAAATTAAATGAATTTAAGAAACTCAATGTAAATTGGAAATTATTGATGCCGGATTTGAAAAAGAATGATGAAATTTTGTTGCCTGTATTTTATATAAGCGATAAAATACACAAACAAATTAAACCTTTGTTTACCTTTAATGAGGAATTTGATATTATTTTGAAAGCTTTTTCACAAATTGAAATATGGTCTCATTTGAAAGTAATGGAATCCATATATAATTACGAGGTAGGATTTGTAAAATAGCTTAATTTTTGGGGTGATAACGAATTTTTTAAACATTGACATATTCTGCTTTTTATATAATATAATATGTATTACGATTTTAATCTAAGTGTTGATGTAATTTGGATTATTACCCCACTCGTCTTCTGCATTCTAATTGTTCGCTTTTTGCGTTTTTCCTCTAGAGGTATTATTTGGCTAGAGTCTTCAATATTGATCACCTTGATAACTATTCCTATGTATTTTAATGCCCGGGCAAGTTTTGGAGGAAAACTTTTTTCATTAATTCTTTTATATAAAACACGTTTATTTTCTTATTTAAATAAAAATTTTTATGTGTACTTATTTTGATAGGAATTTCACTTGTAGTCTTCAAATACAATTCTTTTTTATCTCGTTTACACATTTGGAAAATATCTATCAGTTTATGGAAAAAAACCTGGGTAAATGGTCTTGATCAATTACCATTTAATATAGCTTACAATCATGAACAGTCTGAATGGTTTGCTAAACAGCCGACATTAAATACCAACGTTGCACTATTAGCACGATGGCTACTATGCATTTAATGATTGGCTGCAATTTTCAATTGAATATGGTATTATCGGGCTGGTATTTTCAATAGCATTAGTTTACCTAATATCTTTTTGTATTATTAATGCGTGGAAAAATCCTTCTGAAAGAAATTTAGTAAGCCTTTTGGCGATGATAATACCCATGTTTTGCTTGACACTAGTTTCCTATCCACTACATTACAATTCAGTGAAATATATATTCCTTACTATTTTATATACGCTGATTGTTGCACAAATATTTAAATAAAGGTGGAATAAATATACTAACCCGGCATATTTATTTACCGTTTTTATAGGATTATTTACCCTTATTATATTTCCACTAAATAAGTTTTATAAACAACGGATTTCAAATACAACTTTTTACCTGGCAAAAGAGGAATCGATTTTGGGCAATCGGCAAAATGCTTTTCAATTTATGGATAGCATTCCTGATTCATTGCTTGTATATATTTATCCTTTTGCCCCTACAAAATCATACTGGTATTGGCAAATAAATAATACGCATTCAGCTATTGATTTATTAGAGTCGCATCATGTTTATCATTGTAATCAACGAATCCATACGCTCTTAGGTAGATGGTATCAAGAAATCGGAGACTTTAAAGCTGCTGAATCCCATTTTAAAACAGCTTTATATTACCCTATATCTTCTGGAATCCCGTATGGATTTAATAAAATTATATCAAAAAAAGGGAGCTATACCAATGGCTAAATATTGGGCGAACGATCTTATGAATGATCCGTTTAAAATAACGAATTCTTTTGCTTATGGATTGAAGAGCGAAGCAAAAACTATTTTAGATAAACTTCAGTAGTGCATTACAGATCCCCCAACTGCGGCCGCAGCACAATCTCTTCCACACAAGCTTGCACACTCAGTTGGCTGCAGGCCCAAACCATTTTAGCAATGTCTTCTGCCTCCATTATCCGCTCCGGATCTATGCCGCTATCCTTCCAGCTATCGGTAAAAGCAGCTCCCGGTATTATAGAAGTTACTTTAATACCATGTGGCATCATTTCGGCCCGCAGATTTTTACTGAAACCCAATAACGCAAATTTGCTGATGCTATACGCTCCCCCATTGGGGTAGGCTTGTAAACCTGCCACAGAGCACATATTGAAGATATGTCCCTGTTTTTGTTCCATCATTCTTGGTAAAAGGGCCCGGGTAAGGTGATAGGCGCTGTACAGGTTGGTCTCTATCAGGCTTTCCAATGCTCCATCTTGCTCGTCATGCACCGATCCCGGAATAAAAGTACCGGCATTGTTTACCAGTACCGCAATATTTTCTACAGTATCGAGCAGCCATTGGCCAAGCGCCATAACCTCTTCCTTAACGGCCAAATCGGCTGTTTTGGCTTTTACTTCAATTGTTGGATATTGCTGCTGAAAACTTTCAAGCGTGTTATATAAGGTGGTGGCACGCCGGGCAATCAATACAATATTATAGCCATTGCGGGCAAAAGCATGGGCTATCGCCTTACCAAAACCACGGCTAGCGCCAGTTACTACAAGTGTGGGACCTTTCATTTTTATACGTTTTAATCTCTTTATATACAGGTATGATGCAATTTATCTGCTTTGGAAAACGAAAGGTAACTTTATTATTTTAGCTTGCTTTTTCCAGTATTTTAGCCCATTTTACTCTTTTTTCAACCGTTATTTTGTTGTAAAGAAACAATACCAATGGCTATTTTGTTACATCTTCGCAAAATGGCAGATACAAAAAAATACAAGCATTTATTTTTTGACCTTGATCATACCTTGTGGGATTTTGAGACCAATAGCCACGAAACCCTTCGTGAGGTGTACTTCGACAACCAACTCGACCAAAATATTTCCCCCGATTTTGATGCGTTTTACGACCGGTATAGTTACCATAATAAAAGATTATGGGATCGCTACAACCATGGGTTTATCCGACAGGACGAGCTACGATGGAAAAGAATGTGGCATACCCTGCTGGAATATAAAAATGGAGATGAAAAACTTGCAAAAAAATTGAGTGGGGAATATTTGCTGATTTTACCTCATAAAAAGGCTTTGTTTCCTCATGCCCTTGAAATCATCGGCTATTTGCAGCAAAAAAATTATGTATTGCACCTGATTACCAATGGTTTTGAAGAAATACAATGGGGCAAACTGCGTAATAGCGGGATTGATTCCTATTTTCAGCAGGTGATTACAAGCGAACGTGCCATGGCGCTAAAACCACATAAGGAAATATTTGAATACGCGCTGCTGCATGCCAAAGCATCTAAGCAGGAAAGCATTATGCTGGGAGATAACCTTGATGCAGACATTGGCGGAGCCATGCGATTTGGGATGGATACTGTTTTTGTAAACCATATTGGGGAAAAGACTGAGGTAAAACCCACATTTACAATTTTTCACCTGCAGGAACTGGAACAGATATTTTAAAGAAAGGATTGGTTATTAAGAATAATAATAAGAAGGCTTAGATAAAATGTATTTATTACAAGGTAAATTTAAAACCACTCAGCCAGGGATAAATACCTTTAAAACACCGGATTTACTGACCTAATTGTTAGCGGTAAGGTAAAACGACAGACTTGAACATGACTAATGACAAAATGAAATCATATCTTATCTGTAAATAGTAGTTCAATCATTGTTTATTGATTATTTCAATTATAGTTTGGAATATTTTACTTACGAATGAACTTCCAAAAGCATTTCAGCCTTAAATGGTTTGCATAATGCCACGGAAGTGACAGACTTATTGATATCCGTTGGTTTTCATTTGGTGAGGAATACTAAACGAAAGGGATCCTCTACCTACTGATGGGCAGGCATATTTGCCCTAAAAAAAGGTATCTACAGAATATATGCAAGAAATAATGTGCCATTAAGGTATAAAAAACACCGGGCGACACCTACATGTTGACAAAACATTTTTGGTAAACCTGCCGGGTCCTATAGATGATTTTTGGCAAAAGGGGAGTGGAATTTTGAACAGAGAGACTGAAAAAAAATACACGATCAAAGGTTTTGATCATACATATTTTTAAAAATGCACCCTAAGATATACTCATAATCAATACTTTAGAAAAAACTTGCTGAACAAAATTAAAAAAAATAGAATAAGACGTTTAATTTTCAAAAAAAGTATGTTGTGGCCAAGAAAAAAATATTTCACAAATGAACTACATATAGCATATTTTTGGGAATGGACACAAGGCTATAGGGATAGTCTATACCTTAGCGTGTAACCTATTTAACAAATAATTAAAAAAGGAATAAAAAATTTAATTTTCAAAAAAGCATGATGAGGCCATGAAAAAAAATATATCACAAATGAACCACATGGCGCATATATTTAAAAATGTGCACAAAGATATATTGATAATCAATACCTTAGCATACAAATTACTGAACAAATAATTTGAAAAAAAGAAATTTAGGCTTGTTATTGAAAAAGGCACAATTTAGCTCTGAAAAAATATTTCCAAAATGTGCTATGTGGAACACATATTTAAAAATGCGCACTAAGCTATACTGATAATCAATAAGTTAGAAAATGGACGTTTTGAATTAGTTCCACATATTTACGAGTTGGCAGAAACTCTCAAACAGCATTTATTTATAAAATAAACTAAACTACACATGAAAAAGAAATACCAGATTGTCATTTTATTTATCGTCTGTTTTGCTAGTTGCAAAAAAAATACTGAAGATGTGCAAAACAGAACTGTTGATATCGATAACATCAATCAGAGCATTGTTTATAAAACTGTAGCAACAATACCTTCACCAGCCGACTCTGCAAATAATGTCCTTAGAGATTCAATAAGTATATCAAGAAGTCTTACAAAGAATGACCCTAATTTCTTAACAAACATATTAAATGTTAACTCTAATCTTATTCCAAATTACAATGGATTTAGTTTCGGATACGATGACCCAAACAAGTCACTTCCTTATTTTAGCTTTACTGCATATGCGTTTCCTAATGTACCAAGGGAATTCGTAACAAACTTAGGATATGAAAGTAAATCAATACGTGGTAGTACTTATCAAAGACCACTCTTTCTTGGTACCCATGACGGATTTACTGGTATGACCTATTTTATTAATAACATATATCCGCCTGACGCAGGTTTCCCAACAAGCCAAACTTTTACCAAAGTAACTTTTACAGATAAAATGAAAGTATATATACCAAGTATTTCAAGAGACACATTCCTTTTTGCAAGTGGAAAAATAATTGGATATTGTATAGATTACTTTCATCTAACAGATACAACAAAATATGTACATCGCTGGGATTTTTCTGTTGACTTTACAAATTTGCGAATAGATAAATAGAAAAGACCAGACAGGTTAAATAAGAGCTTCTGCCAACATGGGGTTTTGCAATATTGGGGCAGGACGTTGTAATCTTCATCATCAGCAACATGGCAGCAGTTGTTCGGGCAGGACAAGCATCGGTGGGCTTTTGGTTCTTATCTTGTACATTTGTTTTTCAATCGGCAGCGGTTCCGGGCTTGACGTTTTTCAAATCCCCCAACATCGCAAAGCCCTGTTCGTTGTACATCATTAAAACACACATTATGAAATCAATTTTAACCAGTTTTATAATTGCACTATTAATAATTTCTTGTGCTTCGCCAAAGAAAAATAGTGATTTAGTGGTTATAAATCAACCAGCCGAGTTTGAAACTCA
>JBBQXO010000046.1:0-30091 GCA_038209595.1 Chitinophagales bacterium | reverse complement strand
GTAGGCATGACATATTATTTGTAGCGAAGTGTACTAAAACCAATAAATCATAATCCATTATGTATGGTGAATCGCCTGCGCTGATTAAATGATAAAACCCAACATTTGCTTCCTTGCTGTGCCATCCCTACGGGATTCATTGCGTCCTGTTTAATTTTTTTCTACCGATATGTCATCCCTACGGGATTGTAAGTAGTTACATCGAATTCGTGATTGCTGTCTGTGGTTAAAGATCAGAAATCTATGATATTGGCCTGGTAAAACATTTAGGGGGTTGGTTTATTGGTAGCCTTTACAAACGCCGCATTTTTATAATAATGCCGTAGGCATGGCATATCGGTAGTAAGTAGTATGGTTATGGATGCATCAGAATGCCGTAGGCATGACATATTTCAGCGGGGCGCAGCGTCTCACCAACAAATCGTAATACCTCCGGCATGGTAAATCATTGTAAGCACCTTACACCCTTTGCATAAAAATAATCCCAAACCCCGACACAATCATGCCGGAGTCTGGGATTATTGGTACTAAAACGATTGTCTATATTTTCTCAAGAAGCTTATCTACAATCCCATATTCAATACTTTCTTTGACATCCATCCAATAATCACGATCAAAATCTTTCATCACTTTTTCAAAAGTTTGTCCGCAATTTTCTGCAAGAATTTTTGCACCCATTTCTTTGGTCTTCATAACCTGCACGGCCATAATTTCAAGATCAGCACTGGTACCGCGGCCACCACCACTTGGCTGGTGAATCATTACTTCCCCATGCGGGAACATGAAACGCTTTCCTTTTTTACCACCGCTTAACAGAATGCTGCCCATGCTTGCTGCCATACCCATACAGACAGTGCTAACCGGACTTTTAATCATTTGCATGGTATCATAAATCACCATGCCACTGGTAACCATACCACCCGGGCTGTTAATGTAAAAGGTAATTTCCTTACCCGGATCAATAGCATCGAGATATAAAAGCCTGCTGGTAATATCCTTTGCACTCTTATCATCCACAGCACCCCATAAAAACACCTTGCGCTGCTCGATAAACTTCTTATCAAACTGCCACCCGCTCATCATTTTTTCCATCGGGTTTTCAATAGTGGGCATCGTTGGCTCTTCCGGATCCTCATCATCAAAACGAAAAGGCTTATTGCTATAATTGTATTGATTCATAAAAGGTTGATTATGTGATTAGTTGATTATGTGATTGGTTGATTGGTTGATTAATTGATTAAGTGATTGAGTGATTGAGTGATTGTGTTAATTGTGTGATTGAGTAATTATGTTAATTATGTGATTGGTTGATTTGTTGATTATGTGATTGTGTGATTAGTTGATTGTGCGATTAGTTGATTGTGTGATTGGTTGATAAGTTGATTGTGTGATTGGTTGATTTGTTGAATATGTGATTGCTTGATTTGTTGAATATGTGATTGCTTGATTTGTTGATTATGTGATTGTGTGATTAGTTGATTTGTTGATTATGTGATTAGTTAATTGATTGGTTAATTTGTGACTAGTTGATTATGTGATTAGTTGATTGTGTGATTAGGTTTTTCATTCTGCTTCATCAGGTGGATTTTTTTTTCTTTTTAAGTACGCAATATATCCATTCAAAATTTTTAATAATAGATGGCAATCGGAGGTTAAATTCATTTTGGTTAATTCATCAATGTATTCTTCATCAAAGGCAACACTAATATGGTCAATTGTTTCAAGTAATGAACCTCGTGAGATCCGCAAAAATTGTATGTTTTCCTGATAATGGTATCTCCCATATCCTTCTGCAATATTTGCCGAAATTGACCTTGAACTTCTTTTTAATTGAGATTTTAATGAAAATTTTTCTTCTGGAGGAAATGAATCAGCAAATGGTTTTATTTTCCGTCTTAATTCAACAGCTTTTTGATAAACCACTAAATCATCCAAAGTTCCCATTTGGTGTCAATTATAAGTTTTTACCCTTAAATTTTTCCATAACCTCCTCCCCTCAATCAACCTCCTCCCCCCAATTAACCAAATTAACCAAATTAACTAAATTAACCCAATCAACCCAATTAACTAAATCAACCTCCTCCCCTCAATCAACCCAATTAACCCAATCAACTAAATTAACCTAATTAACCTCCTCAACTAAATCAACCCAATTAACTAAATCAACCCAATTAACTAAATTAACTAAATCCTACTTCTTCTCCTTCCTCGGATTAATAAACAATACCTCATCCACCAAACCATATTCCTTGGCTTCCGGTGCTGTCATCCATTTATCGCGATCGCTGTCCTGTGCAATTTGCTCAGTTGTTTGCCCGGTATGGTATGCAAGGATATCGTACAATTCCTTTTTCAGTTTGCGGATTTCATTTACGGTAATTTCAATATCGCTTGCTTGTCCCATGGCCCCTGCACTTGGCTGATGTATCATTATCCGGCTATGCTTTAGTGCGGTTCGCTTGTCGGGGGCACCTGCGGCCATCAGTACTGCACCCATACTTGCCGCCATACCAGTACAAATGGTGCTGATATCCGGGGTAACAAACATCATGGTATCGTACATACCCATGCCGGCATATACACTACCACCGGGGCTGTTGATGTACATCTGAATGTCGCGGCTACGGTCGGTGCTCTCCAGAAACAGTAACTGCGCCGTAACAATATTAGCGACTTCATCCATAATGGGATAACCCAGAAAAATGATCCGGTCCATCATCAGACGGCTGTATACATCCATTACCGCTACGTTCATAGGTCGCTCTTCAATAATGTTGGGGGTAAGCCCGAATACATCACCAACCTGACCCATCGGGATCTGTGCAGTCGCCAAAGGAGCGCTTTTTTTCAGATAACTATCCAGCGTATTGCTGCTGATGTTGCGGTGTTTTACCGCGTATTTTTCAAATTCTTTTCCAAAATCCATTTGCTGCTATTTGATTTATTTTAAATGCGTATTCAATATTTATATGATGGAGTTCGTAGGTTTCAGCCACTTACATGTTATAACAATAAAACATAAGATTCTGTTCTGTTCATCCCTGTTGGCAGTATAAAGGTTATGTTATTTCAAAAACTGTGCAGCGAAATATTTGCGCCAATTTGACAAGTATTTGCAGCGTATCGCCCTCTTTTCCTGTCAATTTCTACCTTTCGGCAGCATTACCGACACTGCTTTGAAGCCCATCAAGGTAAAGACGCCCTCTCCGTTCAGCAATGCCATCAGCCACTAGTAATATGCCTGCTTGTATTAGCAGACTTATGCCAAACCCCGTCCACCACTGCTTGTCGGGTTGGTTTTTAAAAAGAAAATACAGAACCAGGCCCATCAGCAAAAAACCGATTTCGGCAAAGCGAATCATTACAAATTGCCTCATTACCCGATGCATTCTTGGTATTTCTTTGCTTTTAATGGCTCCGGGATCCAGATCCATTTTGTAAACAATGTCTTTCCGTTGGTCGTCGCTCCGGTTGTAAACAGTATAGCCCATTACAATCTGAAGCAGCCCGATAATCAATAATGGTAAGGCGGCGCCGCGACCCCAAGTGTTTTTAAAATAAAAAAAAAGGAGCAGGGCAACGATAACTCCTACCACTCCAATGCCCATGAAAAACATACTAGCTTGTTTTTCCGCGTTGAAGTAGGCCTCCGCGGCAGCTTTGTTAAACATATCCAAACTTTTTGTGCAAGCGTAAATGTACAATCGTTGATACGAAATAAGGCTATTTTCCTAAAAGCTATGTCTTGTCGCATCACGCTATTTTGATGTATTTGGCTGTCCAATGGTAAAGGGAGACTAATTTCGTAACGCTTTGTAACCATCTTATCGATTTCAAAACAATGATTAAAATGAAAGAACCTGGCTTCCTTACTCTGTTGAAACCTACCCGCACCAACTGGAGTATGCTCATTTTTATTGCGGTAAACCTGCTGGTATTTATCGCGATGTTAATCTCCGGGGTATCTGTATTTGAACCGGATAATGAGTCCTTGATAAACTGGGGTGCCAATTTCAGACCATCCACAACTGCTGCCGAATGGTGGCGGCTTGTTACTTCCTGTTTTTTACACATCGGGATATTTCATCTTCTGCTCAACATGTATGCCTTGTGGTATATCGGGTATTTGCTGGAACCCCTGATTGGCGGGATACGTTTTGCCGGCACATATATTTTGACAGGTATTATGGCTTCCATTGCCAGTATTTGGTGGAATGAGTTGGTGATCAGCGCCGGTGCATCCGGTGCTATTTTTGGTTTATATGGTGTTTTTATTACCTTACTTGTGGGTGGGGTGGTGGATAAGGGTATCCGCAAAGATCTTTTGACCAGTATGCTGTTGTTTGTAGGGTACAACCTTGTTTTTGGTATTAAAGATGGGATTGATAATGCCGCTCATATTGGTGGATTGATTGCGGGTCTTTTGCTTGGGTTGGCCTTTTTACCTGCACTTAAAAACCCAGAAGCCACCACTTTGAAATATGTTTCGTTAGCGATTGCTTTATTGACAGTAATCATTACAGGTGTCTGGGCAATGGGTTCTATTCGCAACGATCTGCCAACCTATCAGGCAGAAATGGAGCATTTTCAGGATTTGGAGTCTATGGCCTTGGATGTATATAAAATGCCTGTTAGTGCAGATAAGAAAATCGTCCTCGAGGAAATTCAGGACCGGGGAATTTATTATTGGAAGGAATGCATTAAATTAGTAAAGGGAATGGAACCGTTGAGCCTTCCTAAAGAGATTAAAGAGCAAAATAAAAAGCTGGTGCAATATTGTGAAATGCGGATAGAAAGTTACCAATTGCTTTATCGGAAAATAGAAGAAGATTCCGATCTTTATGATAAGGAATTGGAAAAATCAGATCAAAAAATTGAAGCCATTATGAAAGCCATGACAAAGTCATCTTAGGGATAGATGCTCAGATGATTGATGGAATGGAATCGAAATAATCCGCTTCCTATTTCTGACGGGGTGGCCTATAAAATTTTAATAAAATGATGAAAAGTGTATTGAAACTAACTCCGGAATTTGAAAATAAGGCCGACATTATATTGCGTGATTATCTTGCCTTAGAGCGAACGCGCCTCGCCAATGAGACCACTTTGTTATCCTATATAAAAGCCGCGCTGTACCTGCTTTTAAGCGGGCTTGCCGTGGTGAAGGTTGATACTTTTGATAATATAAAATGGTTGGGTACCCTTGCACTTATTTTAAGTGCGTTGTTTGCATTTTTCGGATTGGTTCGTTTTTTCTCCCTGCGAAAAAGGTTACGCAAATACTATCAATTCAGCAACGAAAATCTGGAGAAGGAAGTTTCAAAATAGGGCGGGCAGCCCGGTGCTTTGCTTCCCTGCTTTTGCGGTATGATTCAGCAATTTGAGGGGAGGGCTGAGAGGTTCAAAGAATTTAAACAACGTATTTTATTATTAATGGCAAAAAAACGTTTTCAGGAGGAGCAATTAAGGCTTTCAGATTTTTACCAAGAACTAGAAGTGGTATGCCTTGCCTCTTCTAAATGGGCATTGGCAAGGTAGGAGGATGTTCAACAATTGGTGGAACTCATATGCCCGAACTGTGGTCTTTGTCAAAAGGTTTCTAAAAATAGAGTGGAAATGGCTCCTCATTTTTTCTTTGTGGTTGAAGGCTCCTTATAAAAATCAATCATTTGTTGCTCTGAACCGAAAACACCTTGAATACCTTGAGCGCTATATTGCTTCGGAGCATAGGGAGTACAAAGATCGAACCCATTTTTCGTTATTGGAAAAGCTGCCTCTGTTTTACCACGAAGCTAAAAACAGGGAAGGGTTACTGAAAATTATTGCCCGCCTAAAGCAAAAATAGAAGGCTGTAATTGTACAAAAAAAGAACCACCTCCCTATGGAAAGTGGTTCTTTTTTTCCAGCATCTGTAAAGGTTATTTTACCAGTTTCAGCTCTTGTATAATGTTGGAGGCACCCCCTAGTTTATCAATACACCACAACACATAACGGATGTCAACACAAATGGTCCGGTTGAGGTCTTTGTCAAAATTGATCTTGTGGCTGAGTGCTTCGTAGTTGCCATCAAAAGCCAGCCCAATCAATTCGCCATTGCCGTTGATAACGGGTGATCCTGAGTTACCGCCGGTTATATCATCGGAGGTAATAAATCCAATCACCAGGTCTTTACGAACCGGATCTGCATATTGCCCGAAATCTTTTTTGCGAAGCATTTCTATTTGCTTTTCCGGCAGGTCAAACTCGTAATCACCGGGCTTATATTTTTCCAGAATACCGGCGCTTGTGGTTACAAAGTCGTACTTCACCGCATCGCGGGGCTTGTAGCTTGCTACTTTTCCATAACTGATCCTCATGCTGAAATTCGCATCGGGGTACATCACTTTATCTTTATTCATTTCGCGCCATGCTTTCAGGTACAAGTGGCCCAGCTCGCTTATCTGATTGTTAAACTGCGTCAGTTCCGTAGTAAACTTGGCGTTGTTCAAAGCGAAGGCACTATACATGGCATAGATGGGATCATTTTGCAATTCCCCCATTTGAGGGGCTTCTGCAAATTTTTTCCATTTGGCATCGTCGAGAATCAACGTATTGGCAAAAAGATAAGCTGAAAGATTGCGGTAAGTATTTTCTTCATCAAGGCTTCCAAACTGATTTTTTACTTTAGCATACCAGGCTACGGGCTGTTGCTCGGTTGCAATACCATCCTGATATGCCTTCAATATCTGTGCTATCATCAATTGTTCACTCGGACGATCAAAACTTTCCAGCAATGCCGTTCTTGCCTTGGTAAGGTTTTCCATCAGCGATTTTGCACCGGCATTTCCCCCGGTTGCCATAGCTCTTTCCAATTGATTCATACGGGCAGCAAAGCGCACAATCGCGGGGCCGGCAATCCCTTGTTCATAATATTCCTTTTGCTTGGCATAGGGCGCCCAGGCTGCATAGGCCTTGTCAAAATCACCCCAAAGGCTCGTAAACTCTGCCTTATTATTGGTAGCAACCCATTTGCCTAGCATTTCCTCCTGCTTTCTTTTTGTGCCAAATACATCATATTTTAGCAACTGCTTGGTTTCGCCATCGTAAAATTTCCAGTAATTAGCCAGTCCGGCAAATGCATCTGCCAATTTCAATCGTACAGCCGGGTTGCGACGCATTTGCTCGCTCATAGCTTTCAAACGGATGTCACGCATTTCCACAAATGCAGGATTCTTAATTCCGGTTGCCAGCCTTATGCCATAAGAGGTTTCAAAACGATTGGTGCCTCCCGGATATCCGAAAATCATACTGAAATCACCTTCTTTTACGCCCTTCAGACTGATGGGTAAAAAGTGGCGGCTCTTAAATGGCACATTGTCCCGGTTGTAGGCATTTGGCTTGCCATCTGCCCCTTGGTATACCCTGAAGATGCTGAAATCACCCGTATGACGTGGCCATTCCCAGTTGTCGGTATCCCCCCCAAATTTACCAATACTTTCTGGTGGAGCCCCTACAAGACGCACATCCGTAAACACCTCATAGGTGTACATTAAAAATTGGTTGTCTTTAAACATACTGTACACCCGGGCCATATATTGGGTTCCCCCGGTAGCATTTTTCGCAACGTTGTTGAATATCCGCCCTTTGGCAGCTTCCCAGTCTTTCCAGGCAAGACCTTTCATACTATCCTGCACCTGCGTGGTTACATCCTCAATTTTTATTAAAAAAGTAGCAGTAATGCCCGGTGCGGGCAATTCATCTGCTTTGCTTTTGGCATAAAAACCATCACGCAGGTAATTCGCATCCATGGTACTCAGTCCGGCTATCGAGCCATACCCACAGTGGTGGTTGGTAAAAATGAGTCCTTCGGGACTTACAATTTCACCGGTACAGCCACCGCCAAAAATGATAATAGCATCCTTAATCGAGCTTTTGTTGATGCTGTACAATTGTTCAGCCGTTAATTTCAAACCCTTGGCTTTCATATCGGCATAACGCTGTGCACCGAGTAAATGAGGCAGCCACATTCCTTCATCAGCATGTGCCGTAAAAACCCCCAGGAGGGCAATCAATACAAGTAATCGTTTCATGAAATTATTTTTATAGGTTTTTTAATGGTTTAGATTTCCCCGGATTTTCATTTTAAAACAACCTTTTTTAAAGGGTCTTGAATGAAAAATAACCGACGAAACCATATAATTGCAACCGCTAATATAACCAATAACTATTAGCGTTTTTTTATTAAAATGATAAAAATTAAACCAAGGTTAAAAACAGGCTGAAACCACCCAATGGTGGGGGTCTTACCAGACCTGCTCAAAAGAGGTAATCATAAAAATTTAACCTGAGTAAAGGCCATCCATTCGAATGAAGTATCTTCACAGGCAACCGCCTTACAGGCAGTATTATTTCTTATCAAAAAAAATATCCTATGTTTCTAATTGTAATTGGCATTTTATTGTTCCTTTTTGTGGGACTTATTGCGAAAAATAACCCACAGGCTGCCAGGTTTGCGCCAACCGGCCGTATTGTAGGTCTTGTATTAACCACTATCGGGATTGTTACAAGTTGTGTGGTGCAGATCAACGCCGGTGATGCCGGAATCAAAGTACTGTTTGGTAAAGTACAAAGTTCTATATTAACCAGTGGTCTCCATTTTATTAATCCGCTGCTCGAGGTTCGTCATATTGATATTAAAACACAGAACTATACCATGAGTGGAGCCAATGATGAAAGAATCAGCGGCGATGATGAAATCCGGGTATTGACCAGCGATGGGCTCGAGGTGTCCATTGACCTGACTGTTTTGTATCGGGTAATTCCCAGCGAAGCTCCCCGATTGTTGGTGCAAACCGGATTTGATTATAAGGACAAAGTGGTTCGCCCCCAAAGCCGTACCGCTATTCGGGATAATGCGGTGTATTATCAGGCCATTGAATTGTTTAGTACCAAACGTGATGAATTCCAGGCTAGAATTTACAAGAGTATTGAAAGTGATTTCAACAAAAGGGGATTGGTGCTTGAGCAATTACTGGTGCGGAACATTACCCTACCTGCAAGCGTAAGGACTGCTATTGAAGGTAAAATAAATGCGGAACAAGATGCGCAGAAAATGCAGTTTGTATTGCAAAAAGAAACCCAGGAGGCAGAACGTAAGCGTGTAGAAGCCCGCGGTATCAGCGACTATCAGCGTATTATCAACGAAAGCCTGACCGACCGGCAGTTACAGTACGAAAACATTAAGGCCATGCGGGAGCTAGCTCAAAGTACAAACAGCAAAATGATTATTATTGGAGGAACCAAGACGCCTGTGATAATAGACGGGAAATAAATAATAATGAAAAAGGAAGCAATTTTGCTTCCTTTTTCATTATTATGCCCTAATTTTCAGTTTAATTATCTAATCAAATTTCCAAAAACCAAAGCTTATGAGAAAAGTTTTACCCATCTTAAGTATTTTTCTGATTACAATAACCTTCCAAAATGTACAAGCTCAAAAGAGAACATTTGCTGGAGCTGCAACAAATAATATGCCTGGTTTCAACTTTATTGGACTCAACGAAGGATGTGATTCTATTGGATGGCCCGTACCGGCCAATCAGTCTGTAACCTGGTTTACGCTTCCTGATAATGAGGGTTATATATCTGGTAACAATAGATATGGCGATGTAGCTAAAGGGAATTATTTTGACTTGTCAGCGAGTTCGGCGAATTTTGTAAATAGGGTTATTATAGGTTTGGGTCCGGTAAATGGCGCGAATGGCCAAAATGGAGCCAAACCGATCAAAGTACATGTATTGGATGGCACATCCGGTACTCCAGGTAGTATTATTGGTTCTTTCTCTGCCACAATGGAAAATTTTAAATCATTGGCAAGAAGTATTAGCCTGCTGACATTTTCACCCGCTGTTCCACTTCCTGCAAGTAAAAAGATTTTCCTTATAGTTAACTTTGCGGGCCTCGATTGGAACACAACTGCCATTGCTTCCTCCAAGGATTCGCTTACTTTACTAAGCACAAACATAGGAGAAGTACCACTACCTATTGCATGGGAACAATGGATCGATAGTTCATGGCATAATATGGATAATGCATGGGCAAGTCCAACTAGTACCCTTAAATTAAATAATCACATTTATCCTTTGGTAAGTGCTACATCGGGTGGATGCACGCTGCCGGTTACCTTTGGTATTTTTGAAGGAAAAGAAACCGCTTCGGGTATGGAATTGAACTGGAGTACCTGGACCGAAACCAACAATGAGCGCTTTGAAGTAGAACGTTCTGCAGACGCCCTTAAATATGTTTCTATCGGTCGGGTGGCTACCAAGGCGGAACAAGGCAATAGTCAGGGTTATAAAAGTTACTCCTTTGTAGATGCCAACCCGTCAGCCGGCACTAACTTTTATCGCATCCGGCAGGTAGACCGCGACGGTGCCTCCGATTTAAGCAAGGTGATCAAACTAAATTATAAGGGCAATGGCGAATTTGGATTCATAAAAGGATACTATCCCAATCCTGCGCAAGACCGCTTAATTATTCAGTTGGCCAACGGTGTTCGTGAGGTGGAATCTCTGCAGTTCAGTGATATCACCGGTAAAGTGCTTACTGCAATTAAACCAGCCGTAGCGGCAGATGGCACCATCAATGTATCGGTTTCCGCCATGCGGTCTGGTATAAATATGGCTACCCTCACCCTGCCCAATGGACAGAAAACAACCTTAAAAGTGGTAAAGCAGTAAAACGAAAATATATTGATTCAAAAAGCCGGTCTCCAACAGAGAACCGGCTTTTTATTTGGCTTATTTTTTAAACTTATTTTTTAAAGCTGCCAGCGCATCGCCAATCGATTCACTATGTTTTTCTACCGGAGCCTCCATTTCTTTGTGGGGCTTCTTTGCTTGTGCAGTGCCACTTCCCGTTTCATCAGCCTGTTTAATGCTCAAAGAGATCCGCTTTCTTGCCCGATCCACTTCCAGCACTTTTACCATCACCTGCTGCCCAAGCTTCAGCGCTTCAGCCGGATCGCTGATGTAGCGGTTGGCTATCTCACTCACATGCACCAAGCCATCCTGTTTTACACCAATATTTACGAAAGCACCAAATTTGGTGAGGTTACTCACCAACCCGGGCAATACCATACCTGTTTGCACTTCTTCCATGCTGTAAATGTTGGCAAACTCAAAACCTGAGGCCTGCTGACGCGGATCGAGTCCCGGTTTGCGCAGTTCCTGCAAAATGTCTTTTACGGTCAATTCGCCAAAACTGGTATAGTTCTTAATATTGACCGTTTTCAGCAATTGCTCATTGCCTACAATCTGTTGTACGGCTACTCCAAGGTCTCCTGCAATCTTTTCTACTACTTGATAGCTTTCCGGGTGTACTGCACTGGCATCAAGCGGATTGCCTGCACCGGGTATCCGTAAAAATCCTGCGCATTGCTCGTAAGCTTTATCACCGAGCCGGGGTACTTTTTTTAGTTCCTGCCGGCTGCTGAATTTACCAATGGTGTCGCGGTAGTCCACAATGTTTTTGGCAATGGTATCACCAATACCACTTACATATCGCAGTAAATGCCGGCTAGCAGTATTCAGGTTAACCCCTACGAGGTTCACACAGCTTTCTACTGTCTGATCCAGTTTTTCCTTTAAACGGATCTGGTTTACATCATGCTGGTATTGCCCCACCCCAATGCTTTTGGGATCAATTTTTACCAGTTCGGCCAAAGGATCCATCAATCTGCGGCCAATACTTACCGAACCACGAATCGTAAGGTCTTCGTCGGGAAATTCCTCCCGGGCTACTTCGCTGGCACTGTACACAGAGGCACCGGCTTCGTTTACCAGGAAGATTGGTAACCCAAGTTCCATTTTTTTAATGAACTGTTCTGTTTCCCGGCCTGCCGTACCATCTCCCACTGCAATAGCTTCGGTACCATAGCGGGTCACCAATTTCCGGATCGTTTGTTCCGATGCTGCCAGCCGGTTGGGCTCATGTATATAAATTACCGTGGTGGTTTGCAGCGTTCCTTTTTCATCCAATACCACCGTTTTACAACCTGTACGATAGCCCGGATCAATAGCGATCAGTTTTTTACTGCCAAGCGGACTTGCCAGCAACAACTGCCTCAGGTTCTCTGCAAAAACGCCAATAGCATCTTCATCGCTGCGTTGTTTCAAAGCCATCCGGAACTCACTTTCCAGTGATGGTTGCAGAAGCCGCTTCCAGCTATCCCGAAGCGCCTTTTTTACAATCGGCCCTTCTGTGCTCATGCCAATAATGTATGTATCTTCCAGTATCTCCAGTGCCATTGTTTCTTCCGGTTCCACACTCATCCGCAGAAAGCCTTCTGTAAAACCCCGCAAAACCGCTAATCCCCGGTGACTTGGTACTTTGCTTACTATTTCACTGTAGTCAAAATAGTCTTTGTATTTCACGGCTTCCTCTTCCTTACCGCTCATTACTTTACTGATCAGTCGTGCTTCTTTTTCAAAAAGGAAACGCATTTTGGAACGCACGGTAGCGTCCTCATTCACCATTTCAGCAATAATGTCGCAAGCCCCTTTTATGGCTTCTTCTGTAGAGGCTACTTTTTCATTTATGAACTCTTTGGCTTCGGCTTCGGGATTGCCGTTCTGCTGTCCGAGCAAGGTCAGTGCCAGCGGCTCTAAACCGTTTTCCCGGGCCGTTTGTGCCTTGGTCTTACGTTTTGGTTTATAGGGCAGGTAAATATCTTCCAATTGGTTGAGGGTACTGGCTTTATTGAGGGTAGCCTGAAGCCCTTCGGTCATTTTGTCTTGCTCGGTAATGGTCTTTTCAATAAAGGCTTTTCGCTCGGCAAACTCCTGCAGCATTTTGGCTGTATCCTGAATATTCAGTACCTGTACCTCATCGAGGTCGCCGGTTTTATCTTTACGGTAGCGGGCAATAAAGGGTATGGTAGCTCCTTCAGATAAGAGAGCGAGCACGGCTTCTACCTGATGGATCTTTATCTGGAGTTGGGCGCTTACCGCACCTGCATAAGGATGTGTCATAAATTGTTCTTTTCTAAGTAAAAATCATCTTAATCGGGGCGCGAAACTAAGGGCAAGCAAGGCAACCTGCCTGCTAAAATTGCAAAAAGTGGAAAGATTACCTGCTCTTGCGGATAATGGTTTACCGCCTGCATCGTTCCTTTGGGTTATAAACCCTGGTAAGGCAAGGTTTTTTTGTACATCTGCAAAATCTGAAGCTTATTGAAATGCAGGGTTTGATGGGTTTTATTTTCGGGCGATTCGGTTACATTGCTGTTGAAACGGGTCCAGTTTCCCGTTGGATCGTCCCTGTAAAACTGCACCTGGAAGATCTGATCTATTGTTTCGAGGTCGGTATCGGTGCTGATGTAACTGTATTTTACCTTTATATGCACCCTCAGGGATCGTGGATTATGCCATAAGATATAGGGATCATCGGTAAAGGCCGGAGGGCTTTCTATTTTAAAAATACGGTTGTAGTAGCTCCCATAAAATCCCGACCAGTCATCTTTCAGCATAGGCAAAAGATCCTGCATGGTGACCTGTTTTATGCCATCCAATTGATTGGATTGTTGCTGGTATTCTTGAAATTGGTAGGCATTTCCATTTTTTTCATAAACAGCATATCCTCTTGCCTTTTGCAATAAGCCCCGAACCTGACTGTTTTGTTCCAGCGCAACCTCCCGTTTCCAGGCCATTTTTCCGGTTTCCGGGTCTTTTTGCAGAATAGGTGGCTTCCCGGTTAGCGCAAAGGATTTTACCAATGGTGGAAAAGCATCTATATCTTTTTGGATAGTTGCTGCGTCTGGCTGGGCAGATGCAGTAAAACCTGCTAAGGAAAAAATTGCCAACAGAAGAAAACAGAATTTATGCGGAGAAAAAAGGCCTTTACTACTATTATTGGTATTTAAAAACATAATTGAATGATGGTATGATGGCCGGGGCAAGGTAAAACAAACCGGCGAAAGATAGAGCAAAGTGGCAGTTGAAATATGGGTTAAGGAAGGTCAAAAACCGGATCCATACACAATGATGTGGATGGTTTTTCCCAGATGCTTATAGGCATTACCTTGCTGGCTGATGAGTTTTACCTGGGTTTCCCGGGTGGTGAGTACATTATCGAGAAAGGTTTTTTGCCGGCCACGGCTAACTACCGGAGGATCCGTATTTTTTTTCATTGAGCGGATATATGTTGCCAGCATCGAGTCGAAAATAGCTCTTGTAATATCGGCACTGGCAAACAGTTCTACACTAATAATCTTATTGCCGGTAATAAAAAGAATCCCAGCAGAACCGGCTCCGCTTTCTGCCATTTTTTGTTTGAAATAAGCGGTATAGTCTGCGTTGTTGCGGGTACTGTCGACAGGTAGTTCCAGGTACGACCAGGTTTCAGATTCCTGAGCATTTTCTTGAAATTGCCGGTCAATTTCTTTCCATACGCCAATCTGGGATTTTTTGGTATCCATTACTTTGCGTAGTTCAATATCTCCCGAACCGCTGTGGTAAAATTTTTTCGGGTTATTCTGCCAGCGCATTTTTTCAATACAGTACACATCCAGTATTTCCTTTTTAGATTTGCCCGGAATAATGCGGGTAGCTGCCATAGCGCGATCCTGCTTTCCTCCCTTTATCAACTCGCCACTATGCACCAATATGTTTTCTTTCAACTTATTGGTGATGGAAACATACCCTTTGTCGGGTTGTGTATTGCCTCCAATTTCCTTTATGGAAGCTTTTTTTCGGCCAACCGCCTCCGACAAAGAAACCATGGGCCCGATGGTATTTCTCCCCCGTCCTGCTTTAAACCGGATGGGGATAAGTTGCAGGTTTTTATACGTCCAGGCACTGTCGTACAGTACTTCTACATCGTTGTAAGAGAACTGTGCTGATGCGGGGAGTACATAAAGGAAAATAAATATGCCTGCGATAAACACCTTCATTGTTGTAAAGGTACACCCGGCTAAAGGTAAAAAGTACCATACCTGAATAGAATTAAAGACAGACCCCGATGAACCTGTTTAGAAACAAAAAATCATCGGCCACCATAGAACACTTTCCTGATTAATCGGATTGAATCAACTGAAAATGAGAAACGGAGGTTCCTGTTTTCTTGCCATATTCTATTGTGTATAACCAAGGGCTATTCATTAGAACTGCACAAGAATCTCTATTGTATTTCAATGAGAACCATTTCATTTATTTTTCCCGAATAAGTGATTTTTACCAGCTGTTTTTTTGACTCGTATAAAAATGCAATAGGTTTCCCGTCCATACGAATATTTTTGGGCCGGGCTTTCATTTTGTGAATTTGTAAACTCCATTTTCTTTCGGTAAAAGGCGGATGGTATTTCCCAATTGTTTTTCCTATGGAAATATTTAATTGCTTTCTCAATTGTTTCATTGAAATGTCCGTTTTGGAAAATCCTTCCTCCAGGTAATCATTGCTCGTTCCATCATCTTCTATTAGGGTAAAATACCCGCTGGTATCCGGGTAAATATCCAGGGTAATATGCGCATTGGTTCCCAACTCTATGGCTGGTGCATAATCTCTTTTTGGCAGGATGCTTCCTTTTTTTATAAACAGCGGGAGTTTTTCGGCAGGGGCATTTACCATGATGTTTTTCCCTCCGGTAAAAGTTTCGTCGGAATCTATATCGTACCAGGTTCCGGGAGGAAAATTTACCAGCCTCGTGGTTGCTCCCTTGGTAACTACAGGTGCCACCAGCAGCGCTTCACCCAATAAAAACTGATCCACATCTATTCCATTTCCCTGCACCATTTTTGTTCCGGTCAGGTGCGTATTCAAAGCTTGTGTGTACAGGTATGGAAAAAGTCGCATCCGTAAATGGGTATATTTTTTAAAATTTTCCTGCACATAATCCGGGTAACGATGGGGTAAATTACGGGTAGGATTGGTGTATTGTGAAAACAGGGTCATAATACTGTTAAGAGAGGCAAACTGAATCCAGCGCATGTATAATTCATTGGACTGCTCGGTGGAACCAAAATAATCGTAGCCTCCGGCATCATGGGTTAAAAAGGGGATTTCGTATGTGGTGCGCTTTGGGTCGGCAATCATGGCTACATTTTCTTTCATAGCACCCATGGCATAAATGCTGTTGTTGGGATAATCAGGCTGTGTCCAGGCAATTTTGGCATCCCCTGTCCATTTGGTCGGGTACAATTTATGTCTTGGATCGTAAGTACTGTGCAAGTGAGTTAAGGTGAAACCCCGACCCTTGGTTTCTTTTCCCATTTCCTGTGTAGCTTCAAAAGCAGCTTTGGTAAAAGGAATTTCGGAGGAGCGATCTAATTTCAAAAAATCAAGTCCAGCCTCAAAAAAGGGTGCCAACTGTTGTTTCCAATAGGCCACGCCTTCGGGATTTTCAAAATCAATGTTGCCGGTAATGGTATGACCTGTTCGATTGTGCCATCGGTCGCTGCTGATAAATGAATTAGTGAAAAAGTTTTTTCTTAAAAAACTGTCATATACGGCTTCATTATTCTCCCGAAAAACACAATCCCAGATCCAGATACCACCTTTTACTTTTTGGGTTTGCATTTTTTGCCACATCTCCTTCAAATTTGGAAATGCTTCGCGGTCGCCCTTAAAATCCACGTAGCCTTTTGGTCCGCGTCCCTGTTCTGTAAAATTCCAAAACCAGGAATCGATCCAATAGGCATCAATGGGGAAGCTCCCCATGCGCAGTGAATCTATGGTTTGAAGCGTTGACTCCTGATTGGTGTAACCTCCATATAGCACCCCAAAAGCCCACGCCGGTGGCAGGATAGATCTGATCTTTGATGCGTCGAAGTTTGTTGTATCTTCTGATTTCGCTAAGGTGAGTTCTGGTCCTGTGCCTGTTGGGTAGGTTTCGTTGGTGGTAAGTATTATTTTTTCGAGGTAAAGTTGCTGTCCCCGGATAGCTGACACGTTTACATGATAGATGCCGGTATCCTTAATTTGCCAGGAGATTTCTGGCTCGTATTGCTGCGATGTTCCCATCCAATAGGGAGCATTAATTTGGCTCAAAAGCACCTGACCCCTTTTGATTATGCTTCCATCCTTTTGCTTCAAACTGATTTGCAGCAGGTTGGTATCAGGGGCGTTTCTCATTTTTGAACCTAGCATGAAAACATGGTAAGTCCCCGGTTTGGAAATTTTAATAACGTATTCCAGTTCATTGGTTATTTGTGGGTCGTTTTCTGAAAGTTGCATCCCCCAGCCGGTATAATATTTTGCCGGTTTCCATCCTGTGGCAACATACCCTGTTGCGGTATGAATGCTTGTTATTCCATTCGATGAACCATAGAGGAGTATCTTTTGACCTTCGGGAGAATACTCTTTTCTTTTCCCTGTCTCCTGTTGATTATTTTCCGATCCCTGCGGACGCTGGATGATTTCACCTTCCTTTTTTTGGTAAACCCTTACATAATCAATTTGAAAAATCTGGGGAAAGCTGCTGTTCTCAATGCCTTTCTTTCCGCCAAAATTTCCCCCAATGGCAAGGTTCAGAATCAGGTGAAAAGGTTTGTCAAATGGCCAGGTGTCTTGGCTTTTATCCGTTTTTGGGTACCTGTAAACAACCTTTTCGTTTACCGTAAAAACCATTTCATTTGCCGACCATTCCAATCCATAAACGTAGAATGAATCCCGGCTTTGAGGAAGGAACATCGAAGCCCCTTTTTGGGTGCCTTTCAGGTGATTGTACGATTTGGTATGTATGGTGGACAACACACTATCCGCTTGTGATCCAATATGTTCCATAATATCTATTTCGCCGCAATCCGGCCATTTCAACTTATCTGACAGGGTTGGCAGCATCCAGATAGCAGGCCAGCTTCCGATGCCTTTAGGCAATTTAGCCCTGACCTCAATTTTTCCGTATTGCCAGTCTCCTTTGTTTTTGGTGGTGAGCCGGGCAGAGGTGTATTGTTTTCCGTTTAATGGCTTTTTATGGGCCCTGATATGAAGCAAACCATTCCTTACTTCGGCATTTTCAGCATTATGGGATGTATACCATTGCGCTTCGCGGTTGCCCCAGCCGCTTTCATTACCTATAGTATCATAATTCCATTTGTTTATATCTGGAAGCCCCGGCTGATTAAACTCTTCCTGCCAAACCAAACTCCATGAATTATTTATTTTTTGGCAAAAACAGCTATTTATACCTCCCGGCAATAGCAGTACGCAAAGAAGGATTTTCGGCAGCATCCAATGAAGAGTCGTTTGAGGTGTTACCTTTAAAAATTTCATTTTCCAGGCTCTTGAATATAAATTAAAAAGGGGTTGAGTGCTGGTTTAAACAGTACCCAACCCCTTTATTGACATGTGAATGATTCACAAATTATTACCGGATTATCTTGTCAAATCAGTACCCGGGATTCTGGGTCAGATTGGGGTTAACGATAATTTGACCATTGGGTATCGGCCACAGAATTTTTCCGGGGTCAGTACCAGCAATCGCTGGATTGTTCAGGTATACCGCTTCAATGGCACTGTACTTGCCACTCGGGATATTATATCTGCGCAAATCGTACCACTGAAGCCCTTCAAAGGCTAGTTCCCGCCAGCGTTCATCCCGGATAAAATTTCTGAAGTCCTCCTGATTTGCTATAAAAACGGTATTGGGCTGGGCAGGGGTCAGGCTTGCTGGCGGAATGCCCTTGGCAAATACTGTTGTATCCGACATTCCCTGTCTGCGCACGGTGATGGTATAAGAGGTTTCTCTGGCACGTGCCCGCAACGAATTGATCCGTGTAATGGCCTCAGCATTCGGAAAGCTTAATTCATTCAAAGCTTCTGCCCGAATTAAAAATACTTCACCCAATCTGCCCAAAACATAATTCCATGGATCCGCAGAGTTGAAAGCACCGTCGCGGTTGTAGTATTTAAAAAGACTAAATCCACGCAAACTGTTATTGGCGTTGTAGGCAATATTAATGGAAAATAACTGGCGTACATCCAGCGGATCTAAATAGGTACCGCTGTAATTATTATACCAACCAGGGGTAACTTCTGTACGACCGTTTGTATAAAACTCCCAGCTAAAAATACCGCCTGTGTTATTAAATCCATCCCTTACGCTTTGGGTTTCCAGAATAGATTCGGTAGTATTTTGTCCTCCTGCCGGTATATTATTGAATGTTTGGGTAAATAAGGGGTTCAGCGAAAATTCACCAAGAGTGATGATCTGATTGGCTTTATCAGCCGCTATCTGCCATTGCTTAAGTTCGAGAGCGCGGCGGGCCTGCATCAGCAATGCCATTCCTCTTGTAGCCCGTCCTTTGGTGGCTATACGTATAGCTATTGCCGATAGGTTCGCTCCTATAAACCGGTGGTTGACAGGTAAAGAAGTCACCGCATCCTGTAGGTCTTTATCTACCTGTGCATACACCTGTGCCACCGGAGTCCGGCTCACAAGGTTATCTCCAGGTTGGGCACTGGTAGGGTATTTTAAAATAAGGGGAACATCTCCCCAGTTAAGAGCCATTTGCCAATAAACCCAAGCCCTGAGAAAGAGTGCTTCGCCTAAAATTTCATTTTTGCGGTTGGTGGTGGCTGGCACACCTTGTAAGGCAAATAAGCCTTCTGGAATTTCCGGTACCCTTTCAAGCAAAAGGTTTATCCTGCTTATTGCCTGGTAGCACTGGTTCCACAATCCTCCTGTACCCCCGTCATTATCTACCCTTAATACAGGCCGAAATTGCACCTGCCGCCCTTGGATATTTCCAATGTTTTGTATTTCCCGACCGCTCAGCATACTATTAATGGTGAATGTTGGTACCAGATTTCTGAAAACAATGTCATATGCACCTACGAGGGCCGCTTCTGCATCCGTTCTGTCTTTAAAATAATTTTCCAGATCAATCCGGTCGTTGGGTACCTGGTCGAGTACCTTTGTACAGCCCGAAGCTCCAAACAAAAAAGATATCAGGAGAATGAATCCTATATTATTCAATTTTTTCATAAAGCAATTTTAAAAAGTAACATTAAATCCAAATACAAAGCTGCGTCCCTGTGGGTAGGTTCCATTATCGTAACCCACCGTAATGTTGGTACCCACATTATTGTGGTTTACCTCAGGATCGTAGCCAGTATAGTTGGTGATGATAAACAGGTTGTTTGCATTCGCATACAAGCGAGCTGCAGATACTTTCAGTTTGGCCAGAAGAGTCTTAGGAAGGTTGTA
The DNA here is from genome assembly GCA_038209595.1 of Chitinophagales bacterium. Lineage (GTDB taxonomy): Bacteria > Bacteroidota > Bacteroidia > Chitinophagales > Chitinophagaceae > Phnomibacter. The sequence goes on along the minus strand of JBBQXO010000046.1, from coordinate 9,909 downwards.
TCCCAACGACAATGCACGCAATTTGATGTGGGAACCATCTTCAAGGTAAAAATCTGAAATCCTTGGTCCAACCGCACGGTAACTGTTGTTTGGGTCAAAACCCCTGAATTGGGCAATATCTCCAGGGCGCTGCCAGCGGCCTTCCCAGCGTTCTTTGGTTACATTTTGTATTGCACCCTGTCCGGATGGGATACCGGTAGATTCAAGAAACGCACGGGTATTATTCAAAATAGTATTACCATAACTCCAGGTAAAGAAAGCGCTTAATTCAAAATTCTTATACCTGAAATTATTATTAAAACCTCCGAAATGCTTGGGTAATGGAGATCCTAAAATTACCATGTCATCGTTATTAATTATCCCATCTCCATTCTGATCTTCTACTAAAAAGTCTCCTGTAGCAGGATTGATGCCATTCACCTTTACACCCTGCCAGGATATGGGCTCACCAACACGCAACAAAGTGGCATTACCAAAATCACCATAGCTGTCCTGCGTTCTTCCTTCATACAATCCCAATAGTTTATTGCGGTTGAAACTAATGTTGAAACTACTGGTCCATGAGAAATTGCGGGTAACTATGTTGCGGGTGTTGAGCATAAATTCATACCCTTTGTTTTCCATGGTACCGAGGTTATTTAAGACAGAGGTAAAACCGGTGGTGGAAGGCATGGCAATACCATACAATAGCCCTGTGGTTTGGCGGTTGTAATATTCTGCTGTTAAGGCAATTCTTCCGTTCCATAATTCCAGGTCTAAACCGATGTCAGTTTGATTGGTGGTTTCCCAGCTAAAGTCTCCGATTTCGATGCCTATGGGCTGGCTGCCGGCGGTTTGCAAATAGCTTGTAGCTGCATTGGCCAACGGTGATATACTGGCGCGCCAGGTCCATACATTGCCAATCTGATCATTACCGGTGCGACCATAGCTGCCACGCAGTTTCAACAACGTTACTGCCTTTAAATTTTGCATAAACTTTTCCTCAGAAATAATCCATCCTGCTGAGAAGGCCGGAAAATTGCCATACCGGCGATCGGGTCCAAACCGGCTCGATCCATCGCGGCGGAAAGTACCGGTAAATAAGTACTTATCTTTATAGCTGTAATTAAGCCGGCCAAACTGGGAAACCATACCCCAATACTGAAAGCCCTGTTCTTTCACCGCCAGTATTTGCGGACCACTTGAAATAGTCTGCAAGTCGTTGCTTGGGATATTTCTTACCCTTACACTTAAACCGTTGCTGCGGCTCTCCTGCATACTGAAACCTGCCAGTAAATTGAACTTATGGTCTTTTTTAATATTCCAATCATAAGAAGCGTAGTTTTCATTCAACCAAAGCCATTCCCTGAAAATGCCGTTTTCAAGCGAGGCTCCGGTAGCTGCTCCATTGAATATACCGGGAATAAACCGGGTAAAATATTCCTCATAGCTGCTGCGGGTATCGGCTCCTATATTGGTTCTTAGTTTTAAGCCCTTAATGGGTTCATACTCCATATAAATATTCCCTATTATGCGATCATCGGTGGTCTTCAGGTTTACTTCTCTAGCCGTAGCAATCGGGCTGATGGTATTATTAAGTGTGTCCAGATTGTAAAGGCCTGCCGGGGTAAAAGGCTCATAAGTTGGATTGGCTATCAGTGCCGCCGATAGTACACTCGGGCCATACAGGTTGTTGTTGTTGAAATTATCTGTTCCAAAACCGTTGCCTGTATTGCGGAGGCGATCACTGATGGTCCGGCTTATCATCAGGTTGACACCCATCTTCACTTTTTTACTCATCATGAAGTCGATACTGTTCCGCAAACTGATCCGGTTGAAATCTGTGCCTACAATAGTGCCTTCCTGCGCAAAATAAGCCGCACCAAAACTAACGCGCACCTTTTCACTGCCTCCGTTTACACCAATATTGTAGTTCTGTACAATCCCCCGTTGCAATACCTGATCCTGCCAGTTGGTGTTCGCTACATTCACGCTGTCAGCAAACAAAATGGGTAAGTTCCGGAGCCTGCGCGTAAAATTGGCTGCTTCTGCAAATTCCGGCCCTGAAAGCATTTCATACCTGCGGTTTTGAGGGATATCGTTTATACCAACATACGCACCGAAATTCACTTCAAATCTACCCGGTCGTCCTTTTTTGGTTGTAATCATTACCACCCCGTTTGCCGCCCTTGCTCCGTAAATACCGGCTGAGGCAGCATCTTTTAATATCTCAATAGATTCAATCTCCTCTATTGGAATCTGGGAAACAGGGTTTACAAATTCATTTCCTGCTACTCCACCATTACGGTTGGTATTAAAAATGTCTGCGGAACCGGTAGGAGTATTATTAATCGGGATTCCGTCAACAATATAAAGTGGTTCCTGCCCGCCCAATAAGGAAGCAGTACCCCTTATGCGGATGCTGACACCACCACCCGGCGCCCCGGTATTTTTTGTAACCTGCACACCTGCCGCCCTGCCTACAAGTGCCTGATCGAGCCCCGGTGCAATTATTTCCCTCAACTCTTTTGCACTAACGGTGGAAATAGAGGAGGTAACATTACGCCGCAATTGGGTGCCATATCCTACCACCACTACGTCATCGCCGGCAGCGGAAATGTTTGATTTCATAGTTACCTCCAAAAAAGAAGCGGAAGAAACTACCATCTCCTGTTCTTCCATACCTATATAGGTAAAAACAAGCGTACTCCCTAACCTTGGAATTTTTATGGAAAATTCTCCATTGGAGTTGGCGGATGTGGAAGTTTTACTTCCTTTGACAGTTACGGTTGCTCCCGATAAAGCACGGGTATCGTTGGTTATTTTTCCCTGGATAGTTATATCCTGCCCTAACAAAAGCAGGCTTCCAGAAAAAAACAACATTGACAGGCACAACCTAATGAACAAGTGTTTCATAAGCAGTAAATCGTTTTGTTGTGAAAAATTCGAAAGTAAATGTACAGGGAGCCCTACATTTTTTTGCAATTGATACTACATCATTACTGCATCAAATTTTTTTAAGTGATTGATAATCAATATTTTTATTTTTCACAACACTACAACAAGTAGTGAAATCTAAAATTTCTGCGACATTAGCATATGTTTTTAAAAGCGATGGCTGCATTTTTCAGCATGGTAATCCTTTCGGGTCTCCATGCACAGGTACCCCGTGGATTGCCTGAGATGATGGCTTTTGAAAAAAATCAACTGGGCGCTGGTACTCAAAATTGGAAAATCAGACAAGGCAAAGACGGGTTGATTTATGCTGCTAACAATGCTGGATTGCTTTGTTATGATGGCTACCGTTGGTCCCTGTTTCCCATGCCAAATGGCGGGGCTTTGCGCTCATTGGAGGTTTCTTCTACTGGGATCCTCTATGCAGGTGGTATAGAAGAACTGGGCTATTTTAAGCCCTCCGAAGAGGGGAAATTTACTTTTTACAGCCTGAAAGAATACTTGCTTGAAGAGGACAGGGCTTTTTCCGACATTTGGGCAATTGTAGAATTTGAGGATGCTGTTTTCTTCCGAAGCAGCAACCGTATTTTCAGGTGGAGCAACGGAAATATGACCGTGTATAAAGGGGTGCAGTGGCGATTTATTGGTAAATACAATGGAGATCTTATTGCACAGGACCAAAAAGCAGGACTACTCCAATTTAAGGATAACGGCTGGACGAGTACGGCATTCAATAAGGGTTTTAACCAAGGGGAATATATATCGGCCATACTCCAAAAGGGTAAGGATTCAGGATGCATCATTACACAGAATGATGGTATTTTTAGGATCAATCAGAATAAGGTATTTAAAATTGAAAGCCCCTGGATTAACCGTATGGCAGCAGCCATTATCAGTGCTGGTATTACCTTAAGCAACCAGAGTATTTGTATTGTAACCCGCTCGGATGGCATGTTCGTGCTCGACTCAAATTACCAGTTATCCGATCATTTTACCCGGGAGGAAGGGCTGCAAAATAACCACATCATGACTGTTTTTGCAGATAACGCACAAAACCTTTGGTTGGGTTTAGAAAATGGGATTGATTTTATAGCCTATAGCAGTCCTATCAGAAAATTATATCCGGATTTGAAGGATATTGGGTCGGGTTATGCCATGGCATATTGGCAAAACGACCTGTACCTGGGTACAGCCAATGGGTTGTATAGCGCCCCTGTTACATTGATGCCCGGTGCCATACAGTTTTCAGCTCCTTTTAAAAAAATTGAAGGCTCTAAAGGTCAGGTGTGGAATCTGAATATCGTTGATAATCAGTTGTACATGGCGCATCATGAGGGGGCCTTTAAAATTGAAAATCAAAGAGCGGAAGCATTGGACCGGAGCACAGGCTACTGGACCTTTCAGGCAGTAAAGGATGTAGCCCCATTCGATGAAATGATCAGCAGTAATTATAAAGGTTTTACCTGGTTCGGCACCAATGAGGCCTCTATTCTGAAAAATCAACCCATGTGGAGTGTAAGATGTGTGGAAAAAACCAACCAATACATCTGGGCAAGTCACCCGTCAAAAGGAGTGTTCCGAAAATCAAGATGGAATGCTGAAAGTGATTTCGTTCGTTATGAACAAAAAAGTCTCGTATTGCCCGGATTACAGACTTTTATTTACAAGTTGGCCAATAGGCTGGTATTGGCAACCGATAGAGGTTTATACCAGTATGAGGAACACACAGATTCTTTTATTGCTTCACAGGAACTCAATACTATTTTTAAAAACAGATCTGTTCAATATTTTAAAGACGACGGATTCGGGAAAATCTGGTTTATAAGTGATGGTGACCTTGGATACCTTACAGGATTCTCTAATAAAACCAAAGCTCAGTTTTTACCTGAATTTTCTAACAAAATCTTAAAGAGTTTTGAATTGATTGGTGTTTTGCCTAATCAAATGCACATCATAGGTGGTGAGTCCGGATTTTATTTATTGAATACAAACAAATACCTGGCTCAGGATTTTGAATTAAAGCCAAGTGTCATGCATGTGGTTTTAAGTACTACTACGGATAGTGTACTGTTCGAGGGGAATGGAATAGAAGCGCAAAGGGACAAAATTAAAATCGATCCGGGCTGGAGTTCGATACAAATCAAGTACAGTGCACCCTTTTATGGGCATCAGGCCAATATTGAGTATGCTGTTCAGCTAGAAGGATACGATAAAGGGTGGTCCAATTGGGTGAGGAAAACGGAAAAGGAATATACCAACCTGCCACCGGGTTCTTACACTTTTAAGGTAAAAGCCAGAAACGCCGGGAAGGAAGCCGAACAAGTGGCGAGTTTTGAGTTTGAAGTCATGCCAAAATGGTATCAGACCAAGGCGTTTAAAGGATTACTCTGGTTAATAGGGTTCGTCTTGATCTGGTTGGCATATAATAGGTATAAGAGGAATATGGCTAAACAGATAGAGCAATTTTATAAAGAACAGGAGCGACAGCGGGTATTGCAGCAACTTGAAATGGATAAAGCAGAAAAGGAAGTCATTCAACTGCAGAATGAAAAATTGGAGCAAGAAATTGAATTTAAGAACTCGGAACTAGCTTCTTCTGCCATGCACCTCGTTCAAAAGGCTGAGTTCCTTGGTAAACTACGTGATGAATTAAAACAATTAGTACAAAATCCTTCCTCGGATGTGGGCATTTCAGGACTTCGTAAACTCATAAAGTCTTTGGGTGAAGCTGACCGGATTGATGCGGACTGGGATGTATTTGCCCAGCATTTCGATCAGGTACACAAAGATTTTTTATCCAACATCAGGCACCTCTTTCCACAGCTTTCACCCAATGAACTTAAGCTGTGCGCTTACCTTCGGATTAATCTATCTACCAAAGAAATCGCGCAGTTGCTCAATATTTCTGTTCGTGGCGTAGAAATCAGCCGGTACAGGCTTCGGAAAAAGCTGGAAATACCCCATGGGGAAAGCTTGTATAATTTTTTAAATGATATTACCTGACTTCTGCAAAATTGACCCGAACCTTCACATCTCTGCAATCCCAAAATCCACTACTTTTGCAATCCAAATTGGCCCTGTAGTTCAACGGATAGAATAGAAGTTTCCTAAACTTTAGATCTGAGTTCGATTCTCGGCGGGGCTACAAAAAGTAAAGAGGTAATCAATTTCTGATTACCTCTTTACTTTTACAATCACCTCAATCCATTATCCCCACTCTTTCTCTTCTTTTTCCTTGTCTTGCTTGTACACCCGCTTGCTTAGCACAATACTGAATTCATACAATAGCAACAGGGGTACCACTACTATTACCTGGCTCATCCAGTCTGGGCTTGGGGTGATAACTGCTGCAAGCACCAACAGCGCTACAAAAGCATATTTGCGGTATTCCGTTAATAATTTGGGGGTCACTATTCCTATCCGGGTTAGTACATAACTGATAACTGGCAACTGAAAAGCCAGCCCGGTTCCCAGCGTAATATCCACAAGATTGCTGATATAATCGTTTAAAACAGGTTTGGTTTCAATTGCGTTCATACTGCCTATTTTAAAGTTGGCGAGGAAACTGAACGTAAAGGGGGCAAGCAGGAAATAACCAAAACTGATGCCAAGCATAAAAAAGAAGGTGACAAAAAGAATAGCGCCCCGGCTACTCTTCAATTCTCTCTCGTTAAGTGCTGGTTTTATAAAAAGCCACAGCTCCCAAAAAATATAGGGGAAGGCGGCTACGAAACCACCCACAAAAGCAATATTAATGGCTCCCATAAACTGCCCGCCAAAAGTGGTGGTTTGCATCTGCACCTGTGGCGCAGGAATACATAAAACGTCGCCTGCACCAATGGATTTGCCAAATACACACAACCATTTGTAGGTAAAAAAGTCGTCGTTTAGCGGACCAAAAATGACAGAATCCATAATCGGATCCATATATACAAAAATGAGAATGGCCATCACGATTACAGCAAGTAAACTCCGTACGATGTGCCAGCGGAGTTCTTCCAGATGGTCAACAAAGCTCATTTCCCCCCCATCTGGGTTTTTCTTCTTTCTTCTTTCTATCAGCTTAAATGCCACTATGTGCCTGTTGAAATTTTTTGTAAATGCGCTGCAAAGGTAAGGCTCCGGCTCCCGTTACCCCTCGGCAAATATTTAGTAATTATTTTCTCCTTTTTTTTACATATCCGTGGTAAAAAGGTGTTTATCGTTTTTTCGCCTTCTTCAGCTTTTTTCCAATCGGGCAATCCACATGGTGTGCTCCCGGCAGGTAGCCGGTACTCATCAAAAACTCATTAACAATTTCCCCGCCGGTAAAACAGAAGGTTTTTTTAAAAAGCTTTACCCAGTCTTCTTTGGGTTGAGGCTGATGATGCTCGATCCAGACCTTAAAACTGCCAAATTCCTGCTGGAGTGTTAATACCTGTTGGGCATTGTAAATGGCGGCATCCACTTTCAACCGGTTACGGATGATGCCTGCATCCTGAAGTAGTCTTTGCCGCTCATTTTCGCCATACCCGGCTATTTTTGGTATGGAAAAACCATCGTATGCCTTTTCAAAATGCTTTTGCTTTTTCAGGATGGTCGTCCAGCTTAAACCGGCCTGATTGATTTCGAGAATCAGCCGGCCAAATAAACCATCATCCTCTTCAATGGGAAAACCATATTGGGTGTCATGGTAGGTTTTGTGTAATTGATAGGTATCGGTATCGCCTCCTTTGGCTATAAAATCACAATAACTCATGCGTTGTTTATTTGGGGTGATTTATAATATAAGCAAGGTTCACAGGATCCGCTGTGTTTTTGTTTGCGGGGTTATTTGGTCACCCACCAGCCCGGTAAGGTAGAGCAAGCCTGGTTTTTTACCTGCAGTCAGGCTCCCTACTTTTTCTTCCATCCCCAGTGCCCTTGCACCATTATAGGTAGCCATTTGCAGCAGGTATCCAAGGTCGTTCAGCTTACCCAACTTTTGCAGCAGCCGCATTTCGTAAAGCGGATTGAGAAAATGATTCCCGGCAAGACTATCGGTACCAAGACACAGTTGCAGCGGAAACTGATGGCGGAAACGATGAAGCGCCGGCATGGCATAGTTGATGTATTGGTTGGCACCCGGGCATAAACACCAATGCAAGTTGGTCCAGTCTGCTCCATTGGTTTCCAGCCATTCCAGGTCGTGCAGCCCTAATTCGGTATTATGTACCAGCAGCCATTTCGGGTGATTTTTCATAACCGGCCATAAATGGCGCAACGGGTTGATACCAGGAGCGGTAAAAAAGTCCAGCCGCACCCCGAGATGTGCATAGAGCTGCATAAAATCGCCTTGCTTTTCCCGGAAAAAAAGAAGTTCCTCCTCACTTTCCATTAAGTGAAAGCTCAGGATATCGTCTCCCGCAGCCTCTTGTATTTTTTGCAAAAGTACCGGGGATACCGAATAGGGAGCATGTGGTGTCAGGCTAACCGGTGCCTGCGGAAAAGCCTCCCGGAAGGTATTCACAACCACTAATCCCGCCTGAAACCGCTCTTCGGCTGCGCCAGGCACAAAGCCACTGATTTCAATAAAATGATGGAATAAAATATCTGTTTCCATCTTGGGAATGATGCTATCTGTGGTATTGCTGATATCCCCAACAGCCACAATCCCATTCGTACGCATTTCGGTAAGTGCCTCTTGCATGGCAGCTTCTTTTTCGGGCAGCCGGAAGCGTTTAAGCTGCATCACTTGTTGTATAAAAGGAACCATTCCCGTTTGAGGCGGAATATGTCCTTTCAAATGACTGAGTTCAAGATGGCAGTGCGCATTTACAAAACCGGGACAAAGCAAGCCATCAAAATATTGGATATCCGAACCGGCTTCTGAATCGCTTATCCAGCTTTCCACCTTACCCGACTCGTTAGTAACCAATACCTCATCATTTGGGCGCCATTGCAACCCATCATGCATGCTGCTGCCTTTCCATTTTTGAAACGCCATGATTGCAAGGTACAAACCCCCATGCTTTTGGCCATCCTTTTTTGGCTTCGTTTCTCAAAAGGAGCTGCCCTGTCCGGGTAGAAATGACGCTTTCGGTAAACCGGGGAATGATTTTTTGAGCCCGGTCTTAATGGTTGCCATTTGCTGCCAAAAAATTCAGACCAATTTAAGTGATTACCTTTTTTTTGGAAATCCCCTATTATTTCAAGAAGTATCCAACAAAAAAGCCATTGAAGAATCAGTGGCTCTGTGGCTTTTTTAAAGCCTTTGTATAAAGTAAATATAAGGAAGTTTGTGTAGTAGAATTAACGTCCACGGTACTTGTATGCAGTTTGGTTGGCGGGGCAACCGATTTCACGGTAGCTAGTACAAGAAACAAGAGAGAATATAAAACCAGCGGCGATTACTATCATCAGAAACTTTTTCATAAAATATTTTTTTGGAGGTGATTAGTTATGCTATATTGTATCCAATCCTTGTGCCAAAACCATTAAGTATTAATAATCAACTAGTTGTATTTTTTTGAGTAGCTAAAAATTCCCATTTTGGAAAAAATGCGGGGGAATAGTTCTTTTTTTGGTAAAAGGTGGCTCCCGTACAGCTTGCTAAGTCGCTTTTTGAAAAGTCTTGTAAAAGCTTCCCGGAAAGACTGCGCAAATAAAAGATGCGTTTTGAATTGATCTTTGACTACTCCGGCACAAATCACTTTTAGTAATGATTGCTTTGTCAGTTTCTGCATTTTATCTCACATAAGCAATCAACAATTAACAAAAAAGCCTGATGCAGTATTGGAAAACAATTACCTGAAAATACTATGCACAAAAAAAGCCATTGAAGAATCAATGGCTCTGTGGCTTTAAAAATGCCTTTGTATAAAGTAAATATAAGGAAGTTTGTGTAGTAGAATTAACGCCCACGGTACTTGTAAGCAGGTTGGTTGGCGGGACAACCGATTTCACGATAGCTAGTACAAGAAACAAGAGAGAAGATAAAACCAGCGGCGATTGCGA
>JBBQXO010000045.1:0-30188 GCA_038209595.1 Chitinophagales bacterium | reverse complement strand
AGCCAATGTCCTGTGTTCAGGGAGATGAAAGTATAGGAAGCAGATACATGTTTCCCGCAATTTTCAACGCCATATCGCCCTATTGCAAAATCATTTTCGCCCCAAATAAAAAGAGTAGGAACTGAAATGGTGTCAGGCAGTACAGGATGTTCTGCTTTATTTAAAAAAGCATAATTAGCCCGGTAATAGGAAAGGGTAGCCGATAATGTACCAGTGTGTGAAAACACTTGCAAATAATCCTTTACCAGTTGTGGTGGAGCATGCTTCCAAAGCTTTTTTAGCAGGGCATAATTATTTTTCCGAAGTTGATATTCTGGTAACCAACGCCATTGAAAACGGCGGATATAGGCGCTCATTTTCTGTTGTAGAGGATCCTTAGCAATCGCTTCTGCAAAACTGCGGGTATGCGGTACCGAAAGCGCAGTCCAGCTAAATAAAACATCCGGATGGATAAAGGCAAACTGCCAGCCAATTACCGCACCCCAATCGTGTCCGATCAAATGGAATTTCCCCCATCCCAGAAGCTTACTGATTTGGAAGATATCTTCTGTTAGAAATTGAATCTCATAATTCTTTTTTCCTTTAGGTTGGGCACCGCTACTGTATCCACGTTGAAGGGGTGCCACGCAGTAGTAACCTTGTTGGGAAAGCTCCTCCATTAACGGAATCCACATGTGATGAGTTTCAGGAAATCCATGAAGCAGCATAACGGGTTGCCCGGCGGTTGAATTTCCGCAGGTGAGCAAATCAAATTTTAAATTGTCAATCTGTACGGGTTCTGTTTTTATCATCATTTCAGTTAAATAGTTGAAAGTACAGGTTTTGTAAATTCATTTTGCTGATCGCCTGTATTGAGTGTTTTGGCGGGTTCAAACAACATCACACTTACTTCTTCATTTGCTACCGGCCGATGTTCGGTTCCCTTCGGTACAATCAAAAATTCCTGCTCTTTCAAATGCACTGTCCGGTCGCGGAATTCCATGTTAAAATCACCTTTCACAACAAAAAATAATTCATCTTCTTGCTCATGTTTGTGCCAGGGGAAAATGCCTTTGAATTTAACCAGCTTGACTTCTTGACCGTTTAGAGCACCCACTACTTTAGGATTCCAGTGATCCGAAAACTGAGATAATTTTTCCTCTATATTTACTTTTTTCATCAGTATATTTTTAGGTAGAAAATTAAATGATTAAAAGAGACCTAAGGCGCTATGCAAATAACCTTGGCCAATAAATATCCAAGGCACTCATACTAAAGGAAAGAACACTCCATAAAACAATTGCCGTAGTTGAAATTAAATAGGGTTTAAAGGTATAACCGATACTCATTTTTTTTAAAAAAGCCCGATATGCCCATCCATAATAAATTATTTGGAAAATAAGGAAGGATAAAGTTGGGATCAACGCAAATGAGGAGCCTTTTGAAAAGCCAATCAGAGGAATAATCTGAATACTATAAATTAAAATGGTAAAAATGGTAAGAAAACAATTGGCTACAAGATGTTCTGCATAATTGAATTTCTTTTTGCTATTTCCAAGCCAAAATACAAAAGCAATAATTGGGATTGAGCTCAGCATGACAAACTTGCTGTTTTTTGCCATAAAGATGCCGAATTTTTGAGAGCGGCCTCCCAAGAGCTCCCCCCTATTACTTTTGTCGTTATTTAATGCTATTACCTTTTCTGAACCCAATGTTTCTTTTTTGGGAGGGGTAAAGGTGAGGGTTGTAAAAAGGATGAGACCTCCTATGAGAACAATAAGTATAAAAGGGTTAAAGTATTTTTTTCTTTTCCCGGCTTTTATGTATTCGTAAAGAACCGTTCCCGGATCAAGAAAAAGATATTTTATCAATAAAAGAATGCTTTTGTCTGCATGGGTAAATGCATGGAATATTTCATGAATCAAATAGGAAAGCGTGAAGGGATGGATATGGATATTTTGGCCACAATGGCCACCGAAATTCTCTTCTTTTAAAAATGGAGAATCGCAATTTTTGCACACTGGTAATTCAGTCGTCAAAGTTTGCATACAGTAATTTTTTTCTAAATAATTGCAGTTTCCCGAAAAATAGCCATTAAGTTTTTTATACGCTATGCTCCCCAACCTTCCCGATCGAGACTGCGGTATTGAATAGCCTCGGCAACATGCTCCGCCCGGATATTTTCAGTTGCAGCCAAATCAGCAATGGTGCGGCTTACCTTTAGAATTCTGTCGTAAGCCCTTGCACTTAGATTAAGCCGCTCCATGGCAACTTTCAATAAATTGGAACTTACGGTATCAAGATGGCAAAACTGAACCATCAACGAGGTGCTCATTTGCGCATTGCAGTAAATGCCAGGGTGATTTTCGTATCTTTTGGTCTGTATTTCGCGGGCCGCAATTACCCGTTCCCGGATGTTTTCGCTTTTTTCTGAATTTTCAATGGAGGTCAACTGGCTAAAAGGAACCGGCGTCACTTCCACATGCAGGTCAATCCGGTCAAGCAGGGGGCCGCTTATTTTGTTGAGGTATTTGGTAACGGCACCAGGTGGGCAGGTGCAGTCTTTTTCCGGATGGTTGTAATACCCACATGGGCATGGGTTCATGCTGGCAATCAGCATAAAGGAGGCTGGAAAATCCAATGCTATTTTTGCGCGGCTGATGGTTACTCTGCGTTCCTCCATGGGTTGACGCATCACTTCCAATACCGTTCTTTTAAATTCGGGCAACTCGTCCAAAAACAAAACGCCGTTATGTGCAAGGGATATTTCACCCGGTTGCGGATTGGTACCGCCGCCTACAAGTGCTACATCGCTTATGGTATGATGCGGACTCCTGAATGGCCGTTTACTTACAAGGGTTGAGTTTTGCCCTAGTTTACCGGCCACACTGTGAATTTTTGTGGTTTCAAGTGCCTCCATCAGGCTAAGCGGAGGTAAAACTGTTGGGATTCTTTTGGCAAGCATCGTTTTACCGGCACCCGGTGGACCAATTAAAATGGCATTATGGCCACCGGAAGCGGCTATTTCAAGCGCTCTTTTTATGTTTTCCTGCCCTTTTACATCACTAAAGTCAATACCATACTCGTATTGATTGTGGTAAAATTCATCCCGGGTATCTACTATTGTGGCAGGTATCAGATTGATGCCTTCTACGAAGTCGATTACTTCATTGATATGCTGCACTCCATAAACCTCAAGATTGTTTACAATAGCCGCTTCCCTTGCATTGGATAGGGGAAGGATCAATCCTTTAAATTTTTCCTTTCGGGCTTGTATGGCAATGGGCAGGGCACCTTTTATCGGGCGAATTTCCCCATCAAGACTTAATTCCCCCATGATTAGGTAATCGCTGATGGTATCTGGATTTTTTAATTGATCGGAGGCACCAAGAATGCCAAGTGCAATGGGTAAGTCAAATGCCGTACCACTTTTGCGGATATCGGCAGGGGCAAGGTTGACCACCACTTTGGTGCGGGGCATTTTATACCCATTGGCTTTAAGTGCACTCTCCACCCTTTGCATGCTTTCTTTTACCGAGCTATCGGGCAGGCCTACAATAACCGCCCCAAAATTACCCTGGTTGTTTACATCCACTTCTATGGTAATGGTAATGGCATCCACCCCAACAACAGCACTGCCAAAAGTTTTTACAAGCATCGGGTATTTTATTTATATGTCACCTGCAAGATACTACAGATTATAGTTTATCCATCAAATCCACCACACCTTCCCGTTTCAGAATCAGGTATCCAAGCCGGTCGTTGCTTATCCCTTCGCGTAACTGATAACTGAAAGATAGCTTTTCCTCCGTAACTTCTGTTTCAAAATATCGAAAGGCAATATTGGGATAAGGTTTTAAATCTTCCCCTATTTCATAAAGATGGGTACTGAGAATAAAAAGTGAATTTTTAATTTTCAGTAATCCTTTTATAACGGCTGAACTGCAACGCATGGCGTCCTGTACGTTGGTTCCCTTAAATAATTCATCAATTAGTACCAGCCATTTCTGTCCGTTGTTAATTTTCAGAATGGTATTCTTGATGCGCTGTACTTCATTGAAAAAATAACTTTCTCCCTTCGTAATGTTATCGGCAACCTGTATATTACTCAGCAGGCCATGAAACAGTGTGAGCTGCATAGAGGTTGCCGGAACTGCCATTCCAATATGCGCAAGGTATATGGCCACCCCAACTGATTTGATGAAAGTACTTTTACCCGCCATATTCGCACCGGTCAGGAAAATAAAATTATTTTCCTGTTTCATTTCCAGGTCATAGGGTATGGGTGTTTCAAGCAGTAAATGAAAAAGGCCCTCAGCACCAATATAAGGCCGTTGGTCGTCTATAAATGTTGGGAAATGAAGGTTTTGTTTTCGGATGGCACAAGCCATGGAATAGAAAGCATCTATCTGATAGTAGATGTCTGTTAGCCGGTCCATTTTGTCGCGGAAGTGGTATAACAGGTATTGTCCGTAGTCGAGTATTTTTTTTCCGGAAAGACCTTCTTTGGAGGGCTCTGCAATCATCTCTTTTATTTTCGGCTGGTTTAGAAGCAGAATGGTTTCGTCATGCAGCTTTTTAAGGGGTGTTGGCAGGGTATCTTCTGCCAATAAATTTACGAGGTGAAACATGCCTTTTAAAAAATCAATGGCATGTCCTGTGGTATATTTTACCAACCCATAATCGGGTGTATGAAAAAAACGATAGGAAAAGGCATCCACATTTGTAGGATGTTTAGGTATCCTGTCTATTTGCGATTCGTAATACCGGTTAAGAACAAGAATGGTTCCATTGGAAATATCTTCCGGCCAGGCATCAAGGTGGCGCATGATAATTTTCAGGCTTTCCTGTGTTTCGATGATGGGTTTTTCGCTTTTATGCGGATGACTGAGCAAGTGCCGTAGCCACTGACTTCCCCCATGGGTTTTGCAGTAATTCAGGTTGTTCCATACCGATTGATCCTCTTCAGCATGAAAAATTGCCAGATCGAGTAAAGTGGTTTTATCTATTTGCATGAAACCTGATATTCCATTGTTTAGTTGATTGTTTAGTTGATTGTTTTTTCTGATACTTTAGTGGCCTTAGTCTCTGTCAAACTGTAATCGCATTCCTTTGTTTTCGTCATTCACAACGCCTTGTGCATACACAAGATTCCCGTTTACAAAAGTATGGGTAACCACAGGTAAAGACATGCCCTCCATTGGGCTCCATCCACAATAGTATAGCAGGTTGTCTTCTTTTACGGTGGTTTCGTGTTTGAGATCTACCATTACAAGATCGGCGAAATAACCTTCCCGGATATAGCCTCGTTCTGCTATCTGAAAACAATCTGCTACCGCATGACACATTTTTTCTACCACCTTCTCCAGACTTATTTTCCCCTTGTTTACATAAGAAAGCATCAGGGGAAGGCCATGTTGAACCAATGGTAATCCGGCATGTGCATGGTTGTACGCAATACCTTCAGGGTGTGTTTGCAGGTTCCCGTTGCCATCTCTGAAGATGCCTTTTTCTGCCATGGTATGCGGAGCATGGTCCGTTGCAATTACATCAAGCCGGTCATCTATCAGGGCTTCCCATAGCGCTTCTTTATTTTCTGCCGCCTTGATAGCAGGATTACATTTGATCTGATACCCAAGCCGGTCATAATCATTGGCAGTAAAATGCAAATGATGTACACATACTTCACTGGTGATTCTTTTTTCTTTTAACGGCATCATGTTTGAAAATAGCTGCAACTCCTTAGCGGTTGTAATATGTAGTATATGTAGTCGGGTATTTCGCATCATGGCCAATTGAATGGCGGAAAAGCTTGATTGGAAACAAGCTTCTGTATCCCGGATAATCGGGTGGTCCTTAGGATCAAACATCATTCCGGAATATTTTTCCAGGTTTTTCTGAATCACTCTTTCGTCCTCGCAATGGGTGGCAATCAGCAATTCGGCATCGCTGAAAATGCGGTCGAGTGTCCGGTAATTATCTACCAGCATATTGCCGGTGCTGGCCCCCATAAATATTTTGATACCACAAATGTCTTTTTTCCTGGCATTGGTTTTCAGCACTTCCTCCTCATTGTTGTTGCTGGTGCCCATAAAAAAGGAATAATTGGCTACAGAGGTACGGGCACCAATCTCATATTTCTGCTCCAACAGTTCTTGGGTCAGGGCATTGGGTACCGTATTGGGCATTTCCATAAAGGAAGTTGTGCCTCCGGCCACCGCCGCTTTGGATTCGGAACCTATATTAGCTTTGTGGGTAAGCCCAGGCTCCCGAAAATGTACCTGATCGTCAATAACACCGGGTAAAAGGTATTTTCCCCTACCGTCTATTTCCGTAAATCCCCCTTCAATATCAATTCTGGGAGCTATTTTTTGTATCCTTTGTTCATCAATGAGGATATCCGTTTCCGTAATATTTCCCTCATTTACCATCTGTATGTTCCTAATAATGTACTTTGCCATCGATTTAATTAATTTTACCATTAAACTAACGGCATGCAAAATAGGCAATCCCTGCTTTTTTTAGGCATTGTACTCAGTTCATTATCGGTAAGTGCTCAAACTGCCTATTTGCCGCTATGGGGTAAAGAGGGCTGGTTGCTTAATAGAATGGAGGTAAAAGCACAAACCAATAAGGATCTTAACTTATCTATTGTAAAACCTTATATGCGAAAAGCTTATGTGGAGATGGCAGATTCTTTTCAACGAATGTTGAATGCCGGGGAAAATCCAGCCGCTTTAACCAAAGTGGACCAATATAACCTGAACCGCCTGATGGCCAATAGCAGTGAATATTCATCGTTTTCTCCGGAAAGTATTCCTGCCTGGAAAAGTAGAAAGCCTGCAGGCAAAGGAGTTTTTGAAACACCGGGTAATGCTCTGGAAATCAATCAGAAGGGTTTTTATCTTTCTGTAAATCCAGCCGTAGCCATTCAGCAAAGCATCGAATCAGATTATGATGAATCAGTTTATTTCAGGTCTTTTGGGGCCACTGGAAGGGGATATATAGGCAAAAGAATAGGATTTCAGTTTTTGGCGACTGCCAACAGCGAAATGGGTCCGCTGCCTTTCCGGGAGTTTCTGGCAAAAACCAACGCCATCCCGGGTGTAAAAAAATACGAAACAAACAGCAACAACAACGGCTATACTTATGCAGATATCCGGGGGAGCATCACATTTAACGCATCTAAATACATCAATTTTCAATTTGGCCGCGACCAGCAATTCATAGGAAATGGTTATAGAAGCCTGATGCTAAGTAATTTTGCGGCACCCCATTTGTTTTTTAAAATTAATACACGGATCTGGAAACTGAATTATACCAACCTGTTTATGGAGCTGGCATCTTCACCTTTTCGTAATTTTAATAAGCAGATGGACAAAAAGTATGCCAGTATGCACCATCTCAGCATTAATGCCACCAAATGGCTTACCCTCGGAGTATTTGAAGGAATTATTTTTGGAAGAAGCAAACATTACGATTTCTCCTATCTGCAACCTATGATCTTTTTAAGAAGCATGGAACAGCAAAATGGTAGCCCGGATAATGCCAATATTGGGGCGGATATTAAAATCAATGTGGCTAAAAAAGCTCAATTTTACGCGCAGTTAATGCTGGATGAGTTTAAAAAGGATGAGTTGGTTGGTCCCCGGGAGTTTTGGTGGGCAAACAAGCAGGCTTTTCAATTGGGGGTAAAATATGTAGATGCTTTTGGGATTCCGAATCTTGATTTACAGGCAGAAATAAATCAGATTCGTCCTTTTATGTATCAATTCAGAGATACCGCTGGCTCTTACGCAAATGCCTTACAGCCCCTTGCACATCCTATGGGCGGCAATCTGCGTGAAATCGTTGGCCTGATTCGTTATCAACCTTTTCCTAAGCTATATATAGACAGCAGGCTGCAATACTGGAAACAGGGAATGGATAGTGCTGGTTTTAATTTTGGAAGCGACCCCAATGAGAATTATAACCGGGTTGGACAAGGTGGAACAAGACCCCGCGAAAATGGTTTCAGGTTATTTAGCGGGCAACCCGCACAAGGTTTAAACCTGGCACTTAATATTTCTTATGAGTTAAAGGAAAATCTGTTTGTAGAAGCGGGAGGAATGTACCGGGTATATGATGAAAACAACAAACCTAAAGTAACAACTACTATGGTTTCGTTGGGTATCCGCTGGAATATGTTCAGAAGAGAATACGATTATTAGTCCACCGATAAATCCGCAATTATGCGTTTTAAAAAGATATTATTAGTTTTAAGCATGTTGGCCGGGGGACTTTTTTCTCAGGCTCAAACAACTTACATTCCTTTGTGGGCAAAAGAGGGTTGGCTGCTCGACCGGCTTGAAATTAAGGCGCAGACAGACAATGACCTCAACCTATCTACTGTAAAGCCTTATATGCGTAAAACCTATGTAGAAGTTGCAGACTCTTTCCGCAATTTGATTTTGGCAGGTAAAAATCCGGCACGTTTAACGGCAGTTGACCAATATAATCTTGATCGTTTTCAGGCCAATAACAATGAATTCAGCCGTTATAATACCACTACTATGCCAGGCTGGAAAAGTAAAAAGAATTTCCTGGGTTTTTTATGGGATGTTAAGGGCAATGCGCTAGAAGTAAATGAGAAAGATTTTTACATGGTGGTAAACCCGGTGGTCAATCAGCAACAAAGCATTGAAACTGATTTTGACGACCGGGTATTTGTAAATGCCAAGGGAATTACAGCACGGGGATTGATCGCCAATAAAATAGGTTTTCATTTCTATGCTACGGATAATCAGGAACAAGGGCCTATCCAATTCCGCCAGTATGTTACAAATAATTCAGCCACACCTGGTGCAGGTTTTAGTAAAGTATTTAAAGATGGACGAGGCAGGGATTATTTCGATGCGCGGGGCAGTGTTTCGTGGAATGTTTCCTCCTATGTAAATATGCAATTTGGTTTCGATCAGCAGTTTATCGGGAATGGTTATCGAAGTCTGGTTTGGGGAAATTTTGCTCCACCATCTCTCTTCCTGAAGTTTAATACCCGCATCTGGAAACTGAATTATACCAATATTTTCTCTGAGTTATTTGCACCAGTGTTTCCCAGAGGGGATGTGTTACGACCTAAACAATATTCTTCGACCCACCATTTGAGCGTCAATGCTACCCCGTGGCTCAATATCGGTGTTTTTGAAACCGTCGTTTTTGGGGAGTTGGATATCCTGAAAGTGCAACATTTACAGCCTGTTATTTTCCTTAATTCATTGTTAAGAGATAAACAGGGCAATACCAACAGCATGATGGGTTTTGATTTAAAAGCAAACCTGTTTAATCAGGTGCAATTGTATGGCCAATATATTATGCAGGGAACTAATATGGGAGAAAAAAGAGAAGGCGGAGACTCCTGGACAAATCGGTTTGGGTTTCAGGCCGGTGCCAAATATGTTGATGCTTTTGGGGTGAAAAACTTAGACTTGCAGGCTGAAATCAATCAGGTAAGGCCCTTTATGTATTCAAGTTCTCAAAATGCAGGTGGCTGGACAAACTATCGTCAGCCAATGGCCCATCCTTTGGGTGCTAATTTCAGAGAAGTAGTCGGTTTACTACGTTATCAGCCAATTCCAAGGCTTTATATTACTGGCAGGGTCAATTACTGGAAGCAAGGGCTAGACAGTGCTCAACTTAACTTAGGGAATAATCCAAGGATAGATAACTCTCTGGGCATTACCCGGGGAATGCGTCCCCGGAATGATTTTGCCTTTTTAGCAGGCCAGCAGGGAGAAGGGGTTAATATGGCTATTACTGCTTCTTACGAGGTAAAAGAAAATCTGTTTTTAGATATCAATAACTTGTATCGTGTTTATAAAATCGGGTCTTTGGCGCCATTGCAAAATACCAATGTTGCCACTTTAGGTTTAAGATGGAATATGTTCCGTAGAGATTATGATTATTGATAGCTCACCTGCTGAAAAGTATCAGAATTATTCTTCTAGATGGATGGTGAACTGGATCATCCGGGAAGTAAGTCTATCCAATGCGGCAGAGTATTTGTTGCTTGCATCACGGGAATGTAAATTAGAAAAACCATTGCTGAATTTGATTTCAGGACTTACCGTTACAAACGGTAAAAAGAAATTGAAACCAATGCCTACTTCTGCACCAAAGTCGCTGGCTTTGAGTTTGATGTTGCCATCATTGTTTTTATTTCTTGCACCACTGGCAAGGTCAATATCATATTTTATTCCAGCCAGTGCATACACCCTAAAATTCCCGATCCTGTCGCTGTTCAGTTTAAAATGTAATGGCAATGTAGCGAGGTTAGATTGGATCAACCGGGTTTCTGTTTCTTCCTCAAAAAGTTGTTTGCTGCCCAGGGTATAAGTAAATGAGCGATCAACGCCAAGCACCAAACCTGGATTGAAACGCAATTCAAACCGGTTGCTCAGTCTTGCCGTGGCCATTAGCCTCAGCGAATACCCGGGACCATTACCAGGTTCAGCCACAAGAATAGAATCATTTTCGAGAAAATAAGGAGATTTGTTGGTGTGCAATCCTGTCTGTGCACCACCAAGGCTTAACCCAAAATAAAATGGTTTCATATCCCGTTCCTCGCGGTACATAGGTTTTCTGCCAATTTGGGCAAAACAAGTACCTCCCAGGGTAATAAACGCCAGGGTAATTATGATTTGTTTCCGCTGTAAATGGTGCATATGCCTAAACTCAACATTTTTATATAACAATTGGTGTATCCTGCCTGTTCCATAATCTCTACAAAAGCCTTGCCTTCAGGAAAAGCCTCAATGCTGTCATTAAGGTATTTGTAAGCTTTTTTATTGCCCGCAATCCATTTTCCGGCTTGCGGTGCAATTAAACGAGTGTAAAGATTATAAAAACTTTTGACGCCAGGCAACTTAGGTTTACTGAATTCAAGAATAACCAGTTTGCCACCGGGTTTCAATACCCGTAGCATTTCCTGCAGGCCTTTTTCGAGGTTGGCATAATTACGTACTCCAAAGGCTACTGTAATTGCGTCAAACGAGCCGTCCGGAAAGTTTATTGCCTCGCTGTCGCCGGTTAAAAGGGTGATGCGGTTCTGCAATCCTTTTTCCTTGATTTTATTTCTTCCCAGATCAAGCATCCCCTCGCTTATATCAATTCCTGTTACTTTTTTCGGAGCCGGATCCATGTATTTCATCGCCATCAAAGCCACGTCCGCCGTGCCGGTAGCCACATCCAGTAATTGCTCCACCTGCATCCCTTTGAATTGTGCCAAAGCCTTCCGCCGCCAGCTTAAATCGATTCCTCCGCTTAAAAAACGGTTTAGAAAATCGTATCGGTGCGCTATCTGATTGAACATGTCAGCCACCTGTTCTTTCTTTGTTTTATCCGAATCCCCAAAGGGAACCACTTTATCATGTTTGTACGACAATGCCTGTTATTTGAGTGCTTGTTAATTAAATGGAAAATTTATCTTTTTCATGCCATCAGCTTGCAAAGCGGGCGTTTTTTTATGGTACACCTATGTATTTATGGGTTTGCAAGCTCAATGACCACTTCGGATGCTTATGTATATAATCAATGATTAATGGCGTCATTTGTTCGCTTTTTTCCCATTCGGGTTGCAAATACAAACGGCAATCTTTCCCGGTTTCGCTTGCAAATGATTCCGCCCAGACAAAATCAGATTTGTTGAAAATAACTACTTTCAGTTCATGAGCCATAGGAGGCACTTCAGGTAGTGGCGCCTTGAATTTTTTTGGGGAAAAACAGATCCAGTCGATATGACCGGATAGGGCATGCGCTCCGGATGTCTCAATATTGATGCTGAAGCCTGCAATGCGCAAGGCTGCTGTCAGGTCGGTCAGGTTATGCATGGCGGGCTCCCCCCCGGTAATCACCACCATTCTTCCTGGAAATG
The DNA here is from genome assembly GCA_038209595.1 of Chitinophagales bacterium. Taxonomy (GTDB): domain Bacteria; phylum Bacteroidota; class Bacteroidia; order Chitinophagales; family Chitinophagaceae; genus Phnomibacter. The sequence continues at coordinate 18,301 of JBBQXO010000045.1, read as the reverse complement.
AGGAAGCTTCTTCCACCAATGTTTTTACTGTTTTTTTAGGATGTGCATCAGCATCCCAGCTATCCTTCACATCGCACCATACGCAGCCTACATCGCAGCCGCCCAGTCTTATAAAATAAGCGGCCCGGCCGGTATGCGCTCCTTCCCCTTGCAGGGTGTAAAAGGATTCCATAACCGGGTAGGTGGTTTGATAGATGTCCTTTATAGTATCCGTTGATATCATAATTATTTTTTGCCTCTCAATTTTTCATTAGTGTATTGTAAAGTAGATATTCCAGTAAGGCAATGGCTACCGATGCAAAATTACCAATCAAAAAATAGTCATTTGTTATTTTGTCCTGATTGGAGTCTTTAAGTCTTGTACCAATTTTGATGGCTCCAAACAAGGTAATAATCGATTGTATGCCATTTGCCAAACCCACCAGCAGCATAAAACGCTCTAACAGTCCTTTGCCAATGGCATTCCAGATGGGTGTTCCTTTAGCTGCAAAATTCTGCCGGATCAGTCGAAATAAGATGATAGCCAGGATTTCTCCAGCCGCAAATGCCAGTAAAAAGTTGCCCGTATTTTCCATTAGTTTTGGCCTCGTTGAAGCAATGTTTTTAAAATATTTATTTCCCTGATGTGTAAGGATTGCTCCCGTTTCCACATCAGGCTCGTATCTTTTTGTTTTTTGATTGCAACCTTTTTATAGTCTTCCAGCTCTAAAAAATCAGCAACAAGGTGCCTGTCTTTCAGGTTCCATCCATCGGTTATGGATTGGTAAAGAATCCAGTAATTGTTGAGGATGCTATCTTTTTCGGATCCTTCCACCCAATACCGGTCCTTTTCATTTTTCATTTCATTTAATTTATTTCTTGCATCGGCCAACCCTTTGCCAAGCATACCATGGGCTATTTCGGTATTGATGGGGGTATCAATATCTCCGCGGTGCAATACATATCGCAACACAATTTCATCCGGCAGACGCAAAAGCCATTCTTCGGCTGTCAAAATAATTTTTATGCCTGCTTCTTTGCTTTTTACCACACCCTGAAATTCATCTCCAAGGGTAATGGTCAGCGGCGAAAGGATAATTTCCTTGAAACCCTTATTGAGGTATTTCACCAACTCATCAAACTGCTTTGCCAACTTTTTTCCTTTTGCCTCTTTGCTGTTTACAATGTCAGCCATAAGAATCCAATACTTCATTTATTTCATAATTTATGCAAAAATAATAAAATTGCACAAATAATGCAATAAGTACAAAATTGCATAAATAATGCAATAAGTTCAAAATTGTATAAAAAGTGCAATAAGTAGACGATTGCCCGGAAAGTGAAATGTTAGTCCTTTAGTTCACAGGCTTTCAGCGTATTGGTCATCAGGGCGCCAATAGTCATCAGCCCAACCCCACCCGGAACCGGAGATATCCAGTCGCAAAGGGGGGCCACACTTTTAAAATCCACATCACCTTTAATGGAAAACCCTCTTTTTTTAGTAGCATCAGGTACCCGGGTAATTCCTACATCGATCACAACGGCACCTTTTTGCACCATATTTGCCTTTAAAAAACCGGGTTGACCCAGCGCAGCTACCACAATATCGGCTTGCCGGGTAAAGGAAGGCAGATCTTTGGTTTTGCTATGGCAAATAGTGACGCTACAGTTGCCATAGGCCCGCGGGCTGCTGAGCAATATACTCATAGGCCTGCCTACAATATTGCTGCGACCAATTACCACGGCATGCTTACCGCTTGTTTCAATGCCGAAATGTTCCAGCATCAGCATGATACCATATGGGGTAGCAGGTACAAAAGAATCGAGCCCCTGAACAAGTTTTCCCGCATTGATCGGGTGAAATCCATCCACATCTTTAGCTGGGTCGATGGTTTCAATCACCCGGGATTCAGATATATGTTTTGGTAATGGCAATTGCACCAAAATACCATCAATTTCATCATTCCTGTTAAGTGTGGAGATTTCCTGCAATAAGCTTTCTTCTGCAACATCACTTTCCAGCCGGATCAGGGTAGATCCAAAACCAATTTCGGCACTGGTTTTAACCTTACTGCCTACATAGGTTTCGCTGGCACCATCATTTCCAACAATAATCACGGCAAGGTGCGGTACTTTTTTACCAAGCCTGATTCTGTCATCCACCTTGACTTTCAATTTCTCCTTGATGGCTGCTGCGGCTATTTTCCCATCTAAAATTTGCATGTCTGCAAAGATAAGGCAGCAAATGCAGCCGTTGATTTATAACCTTAGTAAGGAGGTTACAATAATTTAATATGGGTAAAACACGGGGTGGCTTTAACAACTTATATAGATATGCTTTACTTTCATGCCAAAAACGAGCAACTGTGAGAATAATTGGCCTGGTAATAGGTTTATTTTGTCTGTTTTTTGGGAAAGCACAAACCACCTTGCAGCCAATGGGGGCAAGGTATCTGACGCTTGGAGCCTACACGCAAAATGGGCTGGATGTGTACGCTGCACAAGCCAATGCCGCTTCGTTGGCCGGACTGAAACAATCTGGTGTAAGTACTTACGCAGAGCGTAGGTTTGGTCTTGATAATATGAATTTGTACACCTTTTCCGGGGCGATTGTAACTGGTAGTGGAACTTTTGGGCTGCAGGGTGCCTATTTTGGTTTCGCCGAAAGCAACCAAACGCAAATGACGCTTGCCTATGGACGAAAAATTAGTAAAACCATTGAGGTAGGTGGATCCTTCCATTATCACAATATCAGTCAGTCAGGCATTTATGGAAATTCGACGGCTATTACTGGTTCCGCCTCGCTGCGCATGAAGCTGAGTGACAAAATAACCGCCGGGTTAAACTTATTCAATCCGGTAAGGGCTACCTGGAGTAAAACTACCGATGAGCGGCTACCGGTTAGATACACTGTTGGTTTAGGATACGATGCATCTGACAAGTTTTTAATTACTACGGAGCTTGAAAAGGAAGAGGGACAAAACCTCAATGTAAACCTTGGTTTCCAATATAGTATTTTACCCCAACTATTTTTCAGAGGAGGCATTGCCACTCAAACCTCCAACTATTTCGGAGGGATTGGACTAAACCTAAAAGACTTTAGAATTGATATTGCAACAAGTTACCATCCGCAACTTGGATTAACACCAGGCGTTTTATTGCTATTGAACCTGGGAAAACAAAAACAGGAAAACCAAAAAGATAAAACAGGAGATCAAAAGGACTGAGTAATATGCGCTATTGTATTATTATCATAGGACTATGCTGGGGATTGATGCCTTCGTTTTTATGCGCTCAGGAAGTAACCAATCAAAATGTGGAGCAGCAATTGGAGGATCTTGCCAATGCGGATGAAACCGAGACGGAAGATGATAGTTACCTGCAACAGCTCAATCAGTTACAACGTAACAAGTTAAACCTGAACACTGCCACCCAAACTGAATTACAGGTTTTCCGTTTTTTGAATGATCTGCTGATAAGCCAGTTTTTACAATACAGAAAAGTAGTTGGTCCGCTTCTTTCCCTATATGAGTTGCAAGCTGTTCCTAATTGGGATCCGGAGATTATTCAACGTTTGGTACCCTTCGTTTATGTAGGTCCTTCTGTTTCAACTACACAGGATTTTTTAAGTCGTTTTCGCGGGGGAAATCATAGCATTGTGATGCGGGTGGCACAGGTGCTGGAAAGGTCAAGGGGATTTACACCGGATGAAAATGGGAATACCCGTTATCTTGGAAGCCCCCAAAGAGTATTTTTCAGGTACAAATATGTATTTAAAAATACGTTGCAGTTTGGGATTGTAGGCGATAAAGATCCGGGAGAAAATCTTTTTAAAGGCGCACAAAAAAGAGGATTCGATTTTTATTCGATGCACCTGTTTGCCCGGGATCTTGGGATCGTAAAGCGACTGGCCATAGGTGATTATACGGTCAATATCGGGCAAGGTCTTTTGACCTACCAATCTCTGGCTTTTCGTAAAAGTGTTGACGCGATGAACATCAAGCGTCAAACTGAAATTTTTCGGCCTTATAATTCTGCCGGGGAATTCTTTTTTCACCGGGGGGCAGCCATAACCCTTGGCGGAGACAAACTGAGTGTATCAGCTTTTGTAAATAACCGGAAAGTGAGTGCCAATGCAGTAGTGGATACAGCCAATTTCGAGGATTTTGTGTCGAGCCTGCTCACAAGTGGGCTCAACAGAACTCCCAATGAGATTGAAGATCGCAACACTATCCGCGAATTTTCGGCTGGAGGAGCCATCCAATACAAAATACCTCGTTTTCAGGTGGGGCTCAATGGAGTCCACTACGAGTTGTCAAAGCCTCTCCAAAGAAGTAGTCTGCCTTATAATAATTTCCGGTTCAGTGGTAAAACCCTTACTGCATTGAGTATGGATTACAGCTATACTTACCGGAATATGCACATTTTTGGAGAAGTGGCCGGCAATCCGGGTGGTGGCATGGCGCAGGTTCATGGCTTGATTGCGAGCCTCGACCGGACAGTCGATTTTTCGCTTCTTTACCGAAATATTTCAAAAAATTACCACACCTTGTATGGTAATGCTTTTACTGAAAGTACCACTCCCAATAATGAGAAAGGACTTTACACCGGTATCAGCATTAAACCGTGGCGTTTTTTGAAGTTAGATGCTTATGCAGATGTCTTTCAGTTTGATTGGCTTCGTTTTCGGGTGGACCGTCCCTCAAAAGGAAGGGAATATCTGGTGCAACTTACCTGGAAACCCAACCGCAATATAGAAGTGTATACCCGTTACCGGACTGAGAAAAAGGCACTGAATTATACTATGCCCACAGAACCTGCTAATATAACAGCAGATATCCCCCGGCAAAACTTCCGGGTGCATATGTCATACAAGGTATCGCAGGCAGTTACCTTGCGGGCACGTGCCGAATCGGTTTGGTGGGATAAAGGCGGACCAGAAGAAGAACAAGGCTTTATGGTGTACACCGATTTTTTTTACAAACCCCTAATGAATCCACTCGCTCTGAATTTCAGGTTGCAATTTTATGAAACGGACGGATTTAACAGCCGGTTATACGCTTACGAAAATGATGTGCTGTATAGTTTTAGCATTCCTCCATTATCGGGTAAGGCCTTTCGCTGGTACACCAATGTCAATTACGATATTACCCGTAAAGTGACAGTGTGGTTCCGGTTGGCAAGGTCCTTTTTTCCTGAGCAAATTACCGTGGGCAGTGGGAATGACCTCATACAAAAAAATCACAGAACTGACTACCGTTTCCAGATCAGGTATAGTTTTTAAAAAAGCGCATAGGTCAGGGCAGCAACTTCCTATTTTTTTGTAAAAAAAAGAGGTTCTTTTAACCAAACAGGCTTGCTTTGGTTAATTTGGCTGCAAATAATTACTATGAGGCATTCCATCTTTTTTATCTTCTTGTCTTTTTTAGGGTTTTTCGGATGTACAAAAGATTCTGATATTCCTGAAGAGCCTGTTCAGACGGGTGCCCCGGAAATTCAATTCAAGACCCTTTTATCTAATCAGGGGAGTATTTGGGGCTTCGACTGGCTGCCAGATGGTAATTTGCTTTTTACCAAAAAAACGGGTTCACTCCATTTGTACGATAGTTCAACAGGTTCTACTCAGGCTATTTCTGGCTTACCCAACAATATTTCCTCAGCAGGGCAGGGCGGGCTTCTTGATGTAGGAGTGGCGCCCGATTATGCAACTACCCGGCAAGTGTACATCACCTACAGCATAGATGGAGGGTTTCTGCGTTTGGCGCGTTTTTCGCTTAATGGTACTTCCGCTACCAATTGGGAAACGCTTGCCACCACTGAATCTGCATCGCTATGGAGCGGGCATTTTGGCAGCAGAATTGCCTTTGGAAGTGACGGAAAAGTGTATTGGTCAGTAGGAGAGGGTGGCGGTGGAAGTCTTGGGGGAGCTTCGAGTCCTCACCAAAATGGTCAAAAACTGAATACTCTTTGGGGGAAAATACACCGCATAAACAGAAATGGGTCTGTACCTCTCGACAATCCATTGATACCCGGAAGTGCTGCCGTATCTACTATTTTCAGTTATGGCCACCGCAATGTGCAAAGCCTGGCTTTTCAGGCAACTACCCAACAATTGTATGTAGCAGAACACGGGCCAAGCGGAGGTTGTGAATTAAATCTGATAGCCGCTGCCAATAATTATGGATGGCCGCTTTATAGTATGGGGATCAATTATAATGGAACCGCGATCAGCAATGGACATACGGCTACCGGCATTACGGCGCCATTGGTTCACTGGTCCCCGGCGCTTGCACCTTCGGGGCTTACCTTTATCAATCATTCTTCCTTTAGAGACTGGAATGGTAACCTGTTGATAGGATCGCTTGCAAGGAGGCAGCTTTTAATGATTGCTATGGAAAACGGTCTGCCCGGCACCCAAACTGTTTTATATACCGGCGGTAGGGTACGTAATGTAAAACAGGGGCCTTCGGGGAAAATTTATGTGAGTGTGGAAGATGCTGGTCAGTTGTTGGAATTGACCGCAAAACCTTGATTTTTTTCGGTAGAAAGACCCCGGCAGCAATTAAAACCGATATTTGCAAAAAAACTGAATATGAGCGATACACCACAGAATCAACTGAATATTGAAATATCAGAAGAAATGGCTGAAGGACAATACGCGAACCTTGCCATTATTACCCATAGCCATGCCGAATTTGTAATTGACTTTGTAAATGTAATGCCGGGAACCCCCAAAAGCAAGGTGAAAAGCCGGTTGATTATGACGCCGCAACACAGCAAGCGTTTTATGAAGGCTCTCAAAGAAAATATTGAGCGTTTTGAAGAAAGCCATGGCGAAATACAAGACCTCGAACAGGTAGAAATTCCCATGAATTTTGGTGGGCCAACCGCACAGGCCTGATAAAAATTTACTGATAAAATTGTCTTGACTGGTTGATTTTTGAATCCCAGAGTTGTGCTTCACCTTAAAGAAAAATCCTGCATGGTATCATTCCGCGAATTCATTTCAAACGGGTTTGCAATACTTAATAATGTCTATACGACAGAAGAAGTAGAAATAATGTTGCAAAAAATTTTTCAGGCAAATAAAGAAAAAGAAACATTCAGGAAATCGGTTGACCTTTTTGCAATCAGGCAATTTTTAAAAGAAGTTCCTGCAATTATTGATACTATTTTCAATGACAAGTTAAAAACAGTTTTAAATCAGCATTTGGGTGACCATTATTTTGTTGTTAAAAGCATCTACTTTGATAAACCAGAAACTTCCAATTGGTACGTCTCCTATCATCAGGACCTTACCATTTCCGTTGATAAACAAGTGGAACTAAAGGGTTTTGATTTTTGGACAAAAAAACATAATCAGTTTGCAGTACAACCACCGCTTGAGATTTTAAAAAATATTTTGACAATTCGTATTCATCTCGATGATACTGATAAAAATAATGGAGCTTTAAAAGTTGTTCCTAAATCACATCTAAAAGGAATTTACAGGCCAGAAACAATAGACTGGGGAATAGAAAAAGAGGCGAACTGCGAAGTGCTAAAGGGAGGAATTATGCTAATGAAACCCTTGTTACTTCACAGTTCGGGTAGAACGAAAAGTAAAAAACAAAGGCGGGTCATACATATTGAATTTTCAAATCAAGAACTGCCATCAGCATTACATTGGGCAGAACGTATGAACTCAGATTGACAAGCTGAGCGCATATCAGTGGTATTGAAAATGGTTGAACGGGAAAGTAAGCCATAAGCGAAAGATTCGCCACTAAATGGCAGTTTCAACTTTTGGGATAGAACCGAATATTCAACTTTTTTTCAACTTAATTTTTTGGATAGCTAGCGGGCAGTCTGAAGGAGGGTGGGTTCCCAGCCATCTGTAGTTTTTGTATAAAAAAAATGATTCAGGCAAACGATCGTTTCCCCTAAATACAAGACCTCTGGCAGGTTGAAATTCCAATCAATTTTGGTGTACCAACCGCGCTTGCCTGATAAATGTTTATTGGCGAAATTGTCTCGTCCGGTTGATTTTTAAATCCCGGAGAATTCCCGATTTCGGGAATATGGAAATATTAAATGATGGGAAAAGACCCACCGGTGTAATGTTGATACTCATTTGCCAGCAGTGCATCTCCCGGGTTAAAAACATATTTACATTAGCCAGATTATTGGTGGTAACGTCGTAAAAAATATTACCGCCCATTTTCCATTTGGGTGAAAAATTAAAGTCCCCCCTTACATTTACTGTTTGAAAAGTAGTAAGTATAAACCCGCTTAAATCTGGTTTGAGTAATTGGGAAAAATTCAAGGAATACGAGATATCCGCACTCCAGGGAATATTGAAATCGGCAAATTCCGCCGGGTTATCACGGATAAACTCCATCTGTCTTTGTTCCTCCTCTGGCGTCAAATAATTACTTCCCTGCTCCTGATTGCCTTCCGTCCCCTTGTCTTCTTCTTTCTTTTTACTCTGGAAACGGGTACCAACAGACAAACTGCCCGAAGTAATGCGGCCAAGCTTGAATTTGCCGCCCTGCCAGGTGTACTGGTCAATCCTGCGCCCCCGTTCATTTACCTGGTATGGATCAATGGTGGTGGTACCTGTAATATTTATCTTTTCGAAAAGATTGGTACTTATCAGCACACTGATGGGAGATAATTTAAAACTATCTACAATCAGGTTGTACCCGGAAGTGATAGAGAAGTTATCAATCAGCATGATTTTTTTGGTTGCATTTTCTCCAGTGGTATCTTTTCGGTTGCGCACTTTCATTTCAAGGTTGTTTTGCAACCCAAAATTCAATCCTCCAAAACGACCTTCGGAAAAACCGGAGATAATATTACCCTGGTACTTTCCAAAACGGCTGGTATTCCTTATGGTATCTATCTGTACTTCATAAAAGTTTTTTCCCGACAAGTCAGGTTTGTAGTTAAATCCAATATTCGGCCTTATAACATGTCTGATAGCTTCGATTTTTTTATCTTTTTTGAAGTTTAATTTACCAAAAATGGCTGTTTGAAAACTCAGACCAAAAGAAATTTCCCGGTCTGTGTAAAAGCCTTTATTTACAATTGTATCCACTTTCTTTCTATCAGGATTCCATTGCCGGATCACTTCCTGACCATACCATCTTTCCTGAAAAGAAATGGAAGGAGCCACCTGAAAAGGCCCAAGTGCTGGCAGGGAAAGGTTGATAGGGATGTTGTGCTGAGCACCCCATTGCATGGTATCAATAATGTCGCGGAAACTGGTTTTTATATTAGGCGAATCGCTGTTGAAGAAAGAAAATTGATTTTGCAATTGCCCGCTGTACCCAATTCCTAATTTTTCATACCACTTAGGGGTGGCAACACTTTCCTTCTTTTGCAAAGGATAAATGGTGTTCATGGTAAAATTCAGGTTTGGTAAGCTAATAGTATAAAGGCCTGTTTGGTTATTTTGAGAGTGGTTACCAGTTGCACTGAAGTTATATTTACCGTCTTCCCAGGTTTTGGAATAAGCAATGCTGGAAGCCACCTGATTGGTAAAATTCTGTAAGGAGTTATTGGGCACCAATCGGTTAAACCGGGTACTGCCAAAATTTACATTGGAAGTAAATGTGACTCCGGGTCGTGCCTTGCTATCCATACTATGAAACCAGGAAACGTTGAAGGTTCGGGTACTTAAAAAGTCAGGGTCTCCCTTAAAATTGATCTTCGTATTTTGAAAATCAAATCTGGCACCGCCGCTGTATTTATATCGTTTTCGGTAAGTGGGCGAAACATTTAAGGTATATCCACCATAGCTATAAATATTGGACCGCAAAATGACATCAAAATATTCATTTAACACTTTGTAATAACCCAATCCCTCGAGCCCTAGCCCAAAACTTTGTGTAGAAGTAAAGGCAGGGGGCAGCAAACCCGAATGTTTGCCTTGTGAAAGCGGGTATATGCCAAATGGGATCCCAACAGGCATGGGCACTCCCTCAAATTCAGGATAAGCTAACCCGCTGTAAGCCCATTTATTGCTTACCAATTTCATTTTTTGCGCTCTGAAGGCAAAGTGGGGCGTATCAAGATTACAGGTCGTAAACCGTCCAGCCGCAGCAAAAAACTCATCTCTACTGTATTTTTTAATACGTTCAGCAAAAACAAAGAGTTCTCCCTGTTTGGTATAGGTACTTTTAGAAAGTCCCCGCTGGGTTTTAATATTATAAAACAGCGAGTCACTTTCCGTTTCCATTTCACCGTCTTTTAGTTTAGGTCTTTCCAGCACTTTTCCGGTACTGTCAAGTACAAAAAAAGCTTTGGCCATATTATTTTTATTATCGAGTTCTATTACTGCAGCCTCGAGATCCAAAGTCTCAAAGGTTAGCCGTCCCTTTCCATAAAGCATAAATTTCCGCGTATCTATTTCTAAAATACCGCTATCAAGCGCTTCATATTTTATCGGGGACTCCAAACTATCGCTGGAAATTGGTAAATTCATGGTGTCAATAATAACATAGGTACTATCGACGTTTTGTCTTTTACGGGTGGTATCAGATGCCGTACTTTCCTTATTTTGATTGAGTCTTGAAAGCGAGTCTTTATTAAGGAGCGGGTTTACGAAAGATTTCGTTAAAATTTGATTCGTGGTATCCTTTTTTTGAACCTGAGCGGTCAAAAAAGATGTTATAAACAATAGTGGGAAAAACCGACAAAGGATGTGGATAAAATTTGCTTTATTTTCACTGCGTTTTAAATACATAAGAAATTCTCAAGCGAAAGTAATGGATATGAAAAAACAGAACGAAAATATTACAGGAAAGGGGCTTCAGGGAGTGGTAAATCGTATAGGTTTTGGCTTAATCTTAATAATTGCCAGCCTATGTATAGTATTTCCTGTTATGGCGCAAAATGATATTAAGACTATAGTGATAGATCCGGGTCATGGTGGAAGTGATGGAGGAGCTACGGGGAAATACACCCGGGAAGCCCTTGTGGCACTTCAGATTAGCCTGAAACTCAGAGATCAACTGGCAAAAGAAATGCCAGAACTTAAGATTTTACTTACCCGGGATAAAGATGTTTTACCTGGTGGACTTTCGGATAAAAATGCTGCCCTTCGCTGGAGAGCCAATTTTGCCAATGAAAACAATGCAGATATCTTTATTTCCATTCACCTTAATGCTAGTCCGGGTAATCAACGCTACGAAAATGTGAAAACCGGAACAAGAGACCAAACCTATTATACCTACACCGGCAAAGGCAAATCAAGAAAAAAAATTAAAAAGACCCGTACGGTAGCCGTTTATGAAAAACACAGACTGCCGCCTTCTGTTTTTGGAACACAGACTTATATTCTTGCAAGTGACTACTACAAAGGAAAAGTAGCTGCGGCAAGTAAGGCATCTGCTATTATGGATGGTTATGAGCATGGGGATGAAGAAGCAGAGGAATTACCTGAAATGGATCCTGTGGAAGCCCGGATCCGTTCACAACAATATGCTAAATATTTTTTCCAGAAAAGTTTGACCCTCGCAACTTATTGCGAAGAAGAATTTGCAAAAAATGGTCGGAAGAGCATGGGTGTGTGGCAACGCGATTGGGCCGGAGCTGCTGGTATTCATGTATTGACTGCGACACAAATGCCTAGTATACTCATTGAATCTGGTTTTGTAGACCATTGGGAAGAAGAAGAATACTTAAAAAGTGACGAAGGCTCCGAGGCTATGGCCAAAAGTATTGTATTGGCCATCAGGCGTTACAGGGAAGGACTTATGAATCCCGAAAGACTTACTACCCAAAGAACCGTTACCAACGGTACCGAATAACCAAAATGGGTGTATTCTGATATCTTTTTTCTCCTTAGTGTAAAAGCTCGTACCTTTTTGCTTATTTTGCCCTATGGCATGGAATGTTTCGAACGAAGTAAAAGTAGGTGCGGTTACTGCAATCAGTATTACCTTGCTGATCCTTGGGTTTAGTTTTCTGAAAGGAAATAATCCACTCAAAAAGAGTCAGTATATCTATGCAAAGTTTACAAGTATAGATGGCCTTGTTCCTTCCAACCCGGTGTTAATGAATGGGCTTGTTATCGGTAGTATTTTCAAAGCAGAACCTGCCGACGAATATCTTACCTCTGTTTTGATTACCATAAGGCTCAGTGAAAACATAAAAATCCCCGATGACAGCAAGGCTACCATCAAAGGCAATCTTTTAAGTACTCCTGCTGTCGAAATTCAGAAAGGTGTTGCTACTAATTATTTAAGGAAGGGCGATACGATCCAGACAGAAGAATCCAGTGGTTTTCTTGGTGCTGTACTCGAACAACTTGGACCTACCCAACAAACTTTAAATAAGACTTTGCGGGAGATGGATACCCTGCTTTCCTCTTCCAACAGGGTGTTGGATGGTAAAGCGCAGGAAGATCTCCGGCAAACACTCAGCAACCTGAGCAGGATTACCGCTCAATTAGCGGAAACCTCTGTTTCAGTAAATAAATTATTACAATCACAGCAAGCTGCTTTAACTGCCACCATAGGTAACCTGCAGTCAACGAGTGCTCAGGTAAAAGAAGGCACCAAAAACCTGCCAGTTATATCTCAAAATCTCGAATTAGCTACCAAAAAGCTCAGTGAACTTGAATTAAAAGCAACTATAGCAAAATTAAACAGCACGATTGAGCAAATGAATTTGGCTTTGGGTAAAGTGAATAATGAAAACGGTTCAGTTGGCGCATTGCTAAACGACCGGCGGCTTTACGACAACCTTTCCAGTACCGTAAACAGTATGAACTTACTGCTGCAAGATTTAAGACTGCATCCTAAGCGCTACGTGAATATAAGCGTGTTCGGACGTAAGCCTAAATCAGACCCCCTGATGCGTCCTATGGATGAAGACAGCATTACACAGGAGCAAATCATAAAACAGTAAAACTGCTTTTTTATGCTTAAAGTAGGTATCACCGGCGGAATGGGTTCTGGCAAATCAACGGTATCCCGCTTTTTTTACATATTAGGTATTCCTGTTTACTCCGCCGATGATGCCGGCAAAAGACTCATGGCCACTGATTTGCAATTGAGGGCTCAGATAATAGAAAATTTCGGGGAGGGTTCTTATGAAGGAGGATCCCTTAACCGCGCTTTTTTGGCAGAAAAGGTTTTTAATGATGTGCAAAAACTTGTCTTGCTCAACGGGATAGTTCACCCGGCAGTTATAAAAGACGGCGAACAATGGATGCAGCGGCAGCAAGCCCCCTATGTATTAAAGGAAGCTGCAATCCTGTTTGAGTCGGGTTCTCACAAATCGCTTGATCTTGTAATTGGGGTCTTTGCTCCTTTATCTCTTCGTATGAAACGCATCCTAAAGAGGGATGGCTTAACGGAGGAACAGATTATGGAGCGTATCAGTAAGCAAATGGACGAAGAGGAAAAAATGGGACGTTGTGATTTTGTGGTCGTTAATGATGAAGACAGCCCAATTATTCCACAGGTGCTCGCTTTGCATCGCCAACTCCTGAATTGGAAAGCTGTATAAATCCGGATACAATAAAAATTTGAGCCAAACCATAGGTGAGGATGATCCAAAGTCCTGAGAGGGGAAAGGTGTTATGAAATTTATTAATGGCAATCAGGCTGTCTGAAACCATAAATAACAAAGCACCTGAGAGCATCAAACTGCTAAAATAACATTTGAACTTTAGCTTCACCCAAAGACTTAATACCGCCATTGTCGAAATGCAACAGCTATAAACTAAAACAGGAATCCTCATTTCGCCGAGTTTGGGCCAAAGGATAGCCATCAAAATAATCCCGGCGATAATAATGGACGCTGCAGAGGCTGTTGTAGCAAAGTTCCATAGAATGATACGGCCACGTCCAATTTTTAAAAAGGAAATGCTGTAGAAGATGTGAGTGATTAAAAATGCGGATAGGCCAGCCAGAAAGAATACAGGTTTTAAGTCGGCAAACATTAAAAAAATATCCCCTGACCAGGAAAAAAATAAACCCGCCAAGACAAGCAGGTTCCAATTCAGTTTTAATTGATCCTGTTTTAAACTACTTATAAAATACATCGCCAATAATGGCATAAGAAGCGGTTTGGTGAAAATATTAAACCGCAGCCCTCCCATATATTGCCCCCATACCTCAAGCAAAAGGCAAACACCAAACAGGCTGGCAAATAGCTGAGCGGTTCTTTTTTTCATGCCCTTTTATTCAGGCATTCTTTCCAACCGGATAGGGCGGGCATAAAATTTTCTCATGGAATCCCTTTTGAAAGCTGTATCTCTTTTAACTGACTCAATGGGGATATATAGCCGATAGGTCGAAGAATCATTGGTGTCAATGTAGGCATCGGATCCATAGGATTTAAAAAGGCCCCATACCTTGTAGGCAGCGGTTATTCCATTCATTTCCCGGATATAAGCTTTCCATGAAATCATAGTGGTACTATCATTTTCAACCGCAATTGATTTTGGTAAAGAATCCTTTTTTTCGGTCGTTATAGCTTTTGAAGGAATGACAACATCCGCTTCCTTATCGTTATTATTTTGAAAAAGAGGCAAAATGAAAGCTATTGCGAGCCATATAATTCCTCCAAGTACCAAAAGTAAAATAGTTGCAACCCCAAATTGTTTAATAGAAACGGCATTTGCCTTCCTTTGAGCATCTGCATCTGCCAGTTGTTTGCGGTTAGGCACCTGGCTTGCGGCACGTTCCCTAATGATCGGAGGTTTGTCGGTGCCTGGCAATAGAGGTATTTCATAGTAACCGGGTAAAATGGTAATAATGCCATTATCCATTTTTAAAAGTTTACCCAACCCTGGAATTTCATAGGGGTTGCCGATATTGACAATCTGTTTTACCTGCGATAAAAACATATCAATATCTGAGGCTGCAAGCGGCCTGATACGTCCCTTTTGATCTGCAAAAAAATCGACGAAATCTGAATCTGTTTCTTTATTCGGCTTGTAATCGAGACTTAACCCTTCAATTCGAATCGACTTTTCTTTTTTCAGGAGTTCAGGTTCTGGTATAGCATCCTTCATTTCAAGGGTGCCAAACTCATGAAGATTAACCTTTTTATGCTTATAGATATAAATGAGTAAAATTTGTTCGAATGTCACTGTTGCCTAATTGTTGTTTAGTTTCGCAAAGTACAATAATTTGGATTGTGAAAATCATTTTGGCTAACAGATCTTCCTGCAGAACTATTTATTTTTAAGACTTATAAGCCAATGCTTTGAGGTATTTTTGCTGGATAAGTCAAAGAATTATGCTTACTGAGAAGGAAGAGGCCTTTTTAATTTATTGGGAAAAGGCCAGGATAAGGCAAAAAAAACTGGTATATCAGTTAGGGGTGGGGTTGCCAATAGGGCTTGTTTTCGGAATGGTCATTATCGCTAATTTCTATAGTGGATGGTATAAACGGGCAGAAATGGTGGCCAATGCCAGGTTTAATCCGATTGTGTTATATGTTGCCGTAATTATTATCGCCGTATTTTTTGCCATTTTCTCCAAAAAATTTCAATACGACCAGCAGGAACAGAAGTATCTCGAACTAAAACATAAAAAGAGAAAGGCTGAAAAAAAGGATGATGCAGCAAATACACCTTAAAAGTGGTCTTAGGTTAAAAATTTAAAAACAAATAATCAAATCAGGAATGAAGCGTTCAGTTTTTTTTATCGCCATGGCAGCAGTAATGTTGAGTTTTGTAAGTTGTACTAAGGATAGCAATGGCTGCAAAATGGTGCCTGTTGACAATGAAAAGGCTGTTATTGAAGGATTTGCCGCTGCAAATGGAATCACGGCGACCCGGCAAAGCAGCGGGCTTTTTTACCAGATTATAACGCCGGGTAGTACCAACAAACCCTTGGCTACAAGTAGTGTTTTTGTAAAATATACCGGTACATTTCTTGATGGTACCGTTTTTGACAGCCAGCAAAATCCCGGTTTAACCGGGTTTCAGCTTCCTACCCTTATTGAAGGTTGGAAACTTGGAATACCTTTGGTAGGCAAAGGTGGAAAAGTAAAGCTGATAGTACCTTCCGCTTTAGCTTATGGTTGTACTGGTCAACCAGGTGGTTCTGTTAGTATTGCACCTAATACACCCTTGTATTTCGAAATTGAACTCGTTGACTTTTTATAAACTGTCTGAGTAAGGCATTCAGGCAATGGAAACAGGATAGCGGGAGTAAGTCCAGCTATCCTATTTTTGTGCCTGCTTGTTTACTATTTAAACTTTCACAGTATGCCACATGATGCCATTTCTATTTTCGATATGTTCAAGATTGGGGTTGGTCCTAGTTCAAGCCATACCCTTGGACCCTGGAAGGCAGCACAGGAAGTAATCAGTGGATTGAATAAAAAAGGGTTGCTATCTCAAATTACCCGGCTGGAAGTATTGTTATATGGCAGTCTGGCAAAAACTGGTAAAGGACATGGCACCGATATTGCCGTAATGATGGGTTTGTGCAATTACCAGCCCGAGACCATTGATGTAAGCACCTTACCCGCCAAAGTAAAAGCATTGCAGGAGTTCAAACAGATTCCGGTAGGCGGGGTATCCATTCCTTTTGATCCGGCTACCGATCTGCAATTTTTATACACCGAATCGCTTCCTTTTCATCCCAATGCACTCTCGTTCTTAATTTCTCTGAAAAATGGAGAGAATATCTGTGAAACCTGGTATTCAATAGGTGGCGGGTTTGTAGTACAGGAGGGAGAAAAGGTTTCTACGGGGGCTTATCCTGAGCGTTTGTTGCCTTTTCCTATCAATACTGCCAATGACCTGCGGCATTGGTGCCTCAAAACAGGTCTTTCCATTCATGAGGTCGTTTTGGAAAATGAAAACAGTATCCGTCCTGAATCTGAAACCCTTGCCGGGGTATGGCGCATTTGGGCTGCCATGCGGGATTGCATTTACCGCGGATGCCATCAACCGGGTATTTTACCGGGCGGGCTGAAAGTGCAACGCCGGGCTGCCCCACTTAATAAGAAATTGATTGCCGGCAGACCCTACCACGATTTTAACTCCTGGGTAATTCAAATAAAAGAAGGGGGGAACCATTTTAAGTATACCCTTGATTGGGTAAGTTGTTTTGCGCTTGCCGTGAATGAAGAAAATGCAGCTTTTGGCAGGGTGGTAACCGCGCCTACCAATGGGGCTGCAGGGGTAATTCCAGCGGTTTTGATGTATCTTATTGTTTTTTGCGATGGTTACTCAGAAGACAACATCACCAAATTTTTGCTGACCGCTTCTGAAATTGGCAGCATCTTCAAAAAAGGAGCTACCATATCCGCCGCTATGGGTGGTTGTCAGGCAGAGATAGGGGTAAGCAGTGCCATGGCCGCGGCCGCACTTACCGAATGCCTTGGTGGGACTCAAAAGCAGGCTATGATGGCCGCAGAGATTGCTATGGAGCATCACCTTGGACTTACCTGCGATCCCATTGGCGGACTTGTACAGGTGCCTTGTATTGAGCGCAATACGATGGGAGCCATTAAGGCGATTACGGCTTCGCAACTTGCGCTGCAGGGCACGCCCGATCATGGTGTGGTATCGTTGGATAAAGTAATACAAACCATGTGGGATACCGCTAAAGACATGAACCAAAAATATAAGGAAACAGCCGATGGGGGGCTTGCTTTGCATATACCTATTGCGCTGGCTGATTGTTGATGGTTGGGGAATTATGAGACTTTCTTCACCTAAACGGCTTACAGTTGAATGAAGTTCATATTGTTTCTAAGTACAAGTATTTTCAATCCGCTATATTTTTGTGCTCTTACATTTTGCAGGTGCTTGCAGGAGACTTCGCTTTAAAGGATAAGGCGCAGGATAATAGTACGAATTACCTCATTACTATTTTATCAAAAATGAATCGAAAAAAGCATCAATCGATTTATTTGGATATTTCTTAGTCTCTGTAATTGTTTGAATAATAATCATTTTACTTTCTTTCAGAATCATCTTCATTTTAATAATAGCGATACCATTTCCATAATCAATTTCAATTGTTCTGGATGGGTATTGGGATACTTTTCCCACAGTTTCCTTTATCAATTTTCCTTTAACATTCACCACGGCGCCATCCACAGAACCTCTAAAGAATTTTTCTAAAATATCTGTCTTGTCAGAATGAACCTCCGTGTCAGGGTAATCTGTTTCCATAAGCAGGTAAACATAATTTTCGTCCATTGCAGTACTCTTGGGTTCGCAGGAAAGGATAGTCATTAAAAGCTCTCCCAGGGTTGTTGGGAGGGGTTGTGTCATTTTTTCTGGTGTGTAAGGGAATTTTATTTTGTACTCTTTTGTCCCATAGATATTGGAAATTTCATTCTGTCCAAAAATTTG
>JBBQXO010000044.1:0-31569 GCA_038209595.1 Chitinophagales bacterium | reverse complement strand
AGCCGCTGCCCGACAATTACATGCCCGGAATTGAATTTGTATTGATAGAATTGCCTAATTAATATCCAATCATCTTTTAAGGAGGAAGCACTGGTATAATGATGACTTATTGGTAAACGCAAACAACCGTTGTATTTTTATAAAAATGCCGTAGGCATGGCATATCGGTAGCAGCCATCCCTACGGGATTCATTGCCCCATCTCTCATTTGTTTTTCTACCGATATGTCATCCCTACGGGATTGGAAATGGAAAAATTGAATTTTACCCTAATTTATATCCGATCATTTTTTAAGGCAGAAGCAAGTAAAATAATGACATATTCATAATCTAAATGAGCAATGCATTTTTATAAAAATGCCGTAGGCATGGAATATCGGTAGTAGCCCGCATCGTTTAAGAGCATCAAAATGCCGTTGGCATGGCATATCGGTAGCAGCCCGCATCGTTTAAGTGCATCAAAATGCCGTAGGCATGGCATATCGGTAGCAGCCCGCATCGTTTAAGTGCATCAAAATGCCGTAGGCATGGCATATCGGTAGTTGCTCGCATCGTTTAAGTGCATCTGAATGCCTTAGGCATGGCATATTATTAGCGTTTCGTAATGCGAACAACAAATAATAATCCCAAAGCAATCCTACACAAATAGCATTGGATAACTGACACATACTATCAATAAGCTTTCCATCGAGTGCCATCCCTACGGGATTCATAGTTCCGTATAACGTTTGTTTACCTACCGATATGTCATCCCTATGGGATTGGAAATGGCAACATTTAATTTTACCCTAATTTATATCCGATCATTTTTTAAGGCAGAAGCAAGTAAAATGATGACATATTCATAATCTAAATGAGCAATGCATTTTTATAAAAATGCCGTAGGCATGGAATATCGGTAGTAGCCCGCATCGCTTAAGAGCATCAAAATGCCGTTGGCATGGCATATCGGTAGCAGCCCGCATCGTTTAAGTGCATCAAAATGCCGTTGGCATGGCATATCGGTAGCAGCCCGCATCGTTTAAGTGCATCAAAATGCCGTAGGCATGGCATATCGGTAGTTGCTCGCATCGTTTAAGTGCATCTGAATGCCGTAGGCATGACATATTGTGAGCGCTTCGTATTGCGAACAGCAAATAATAATCCTAAAACAATCCTCCCACATAGCCTTGATTAACGGACACATACTAACAATGAGCTTTCCATCGAGTGCCATCCCTACGGGATTCATAACTCCATATCTCATTTATTTTTCTACCGATATATCATCCCTACGGGATTCGAAATATTGAAGAATTCACTCAATATTATTAGTCAACCGCTTGGTACCACCATTACCGCTTATCGCATCAGTCGGTGCCCGCCAATTACATGCCCGAAATTGAATTTGTATTGATAGAGTTGCCTAATTTATATCCGATCATCTTTTAAGGAGGAGGCAAGTAAAATAATGACATATTTGCACTCTCAATGATAAATGCATTTTTATAAAAATGCCACAGGCATGACATATCGGTATCTGGTAAAATAGTGTGTGTTCATTAGAATGCCGTAGGCATGGCATATTGTTAGCGCTTCGTAATGCGAACAACAAATAATAATCCCAAAACAATCATCCTACATAGCCTTGTTTAACTGACACATACTAACAATGAATTTAAATACAGTGTCATCCTGAAATTAAATACTAAATCCTATTTACAAAGGGGCAGTAAGAAAATGCAAAAAGGGCTATCAACCTACTTCCCTATCAAACCAAAAGATTTTCTCACCCCATTGTTACATCCGCCAACATTCATCAGGTACTAAAAATACAGGAAATTCTTAAACCCTGGCACAAAGTATGATGCCATTTCAGGTACACATAAATAGCAAAAAAAAGAACAAATAAGACCCAAGATGGAATAAGCCGAGAAACCTAACATATTTGTAATAGTAGATATAATATAAATTTACCCGTAACAGCCTGGCGGAATACCTTTGATCCGACAATAAATTAAAGGACCAATAACAAATTTTGTCACCACAATTTAAAAATAAACCTTTGCAGCATCTTAAGAAAAGGACCAAGCCTGAAATTTTTGCAGAAATTTATTTTCAGTATACTAATTTTGAATATGGCAGAAATTAAAAAACATTTAGAGAAAGCTTATCCATTATTTAGAGAATGGGTAACAAAAGCAATGGCAAGACACCCAGAATTTAATTTCCATATAAAAGAAGTAACAGAAATAAAAAATAGTTTAGAACATGCGATACGTACAGCCACATTTACCATAAATAAAGAAGAAAGAGCAATTAATAAACAAAATCCCGGCTATAACTATGGTTTTTTCTGCGGTTTTATAGAAGGAAACCTGAATGTGACATGGTACCATGAATATATCTATAAGCAGAAAAATAATTTCAAAACACTTATTGCACTTGATGTATTGGACAATTATTTAAAAATAGATGATTTATTAAAAATCAGGCTTGCTAGTTCATACATAGATTACTACAACAAAGAAGTTAATATTGAAGATATTGATTGCAGAATTACACGAAAAGTAACAGACAACTTAGGACTGCAGGACATTAAAAAACTGGAAAACCCAATCTTAATTGCAATAGAAAATATCAAAATTGATATAATTACTAAAATTTATGATGATGAGGTTCCTGAATTTTTAAGTAGCGCTACAGAATATTTCAGTGAAGAAGAGGTAGATGAACTATTGAAATTACTTTAAGAACCGAATGAAGCTAATCAAACAAGTACTTGATAGTATACAGTACATTTCCAAAATTTGAATAGAAGTAAATCCATCGTTTATCTGTGATTAAAAATTAAAATACCTTATACCGTTGAGGTCTCCCAGTAATAATGAATACATTTGCAGCCAACTTTTCGCAATTATATTTCACTTCCCAACCTAAAGAAAATGTGGAATACAAGGCTTGGCGAAACATTACACAACTACTTTAAATTTGAGATATCAAACAGAAGGAAGGGAGACCCCGGAATATTTTTTTATACCCAGGGTACCGTAGAAACAAGTGATGACAGATTTCATGTTAACATAGCTCCACAAATTCCCCCTCCTATCAAAAAATATATTCCAGCCAGTATGAGTAAATTCTTCCCTTTTGGGGGTCTTGTTTTAAGCATTCTTACACCTAAGACCAAAAGAATGATAGCTGGAATATGACATACTAAATATACTCCTATTACAAATGGAAGTAAATTGCCAACCTCTAATAGTATCATTATTTGATGTTTTTGATTTTTTCTAAATATTCCTTTTTGTCATCCCTGTAAAATAAATTCATCGTTTCAAAAGGTATTATCTTATTGTCTTTGTTCACAATGTGAACACATGACTTTTTGATAGCTCTTACATCAAAATTATGGGCATCTATGAATTGCATAATAATTATCCTAAATAAATTGTCGTATCCAAGGTCGGGTGCTTTAACAAATGGAAGGCAACAAAGTAAACTGTGTAATTTTGCCGAAGCCTTGTCTGTAGAGGTACCTGTGCTGAAAATTTCAAACATTTTGCTATGTAGTTCTTTATCCTGCTCATATACTATGGTATTTTTGCTATTGTCAAGCAAGTCTGATGGATTAATATATCTTGTTAGTGGAATATTTTTACCCTGCAGTTTTAAAACATAACCCATTACTAAAGCGTCAGGATTGCAAGGAACAGGTATCAAATCATCTGAGGAAAAAATGTTCGTCTGTTCCAATATTTTCCTCCGGACTTCGGTTAATGTAATACGGTCGGTATTTTCATTAAAATTATCGAGCCGCCCGGCAATTTGTGTAGGTTGGAAAGTAACCCCTCTTACACATTTTTGTTTAAGGGCATACTCAATTATTTTACCCATTTCATCGTCATTAAGGCCCTTTTGCAAAGTCACAACCAAAGTTGTAGAAAGGTTTAACTTATTTAAATTCTCAATGGCTTCTTCTCTGATTTTTTTCAAATTTGCGCCTCGTAATAAATATAATGCTTCCTCTTTAAAGGAATCAAACTGTAAATATATTTCAAAGTCGGGGGCGTAGCTTTTCAAACGTTTGGTGAATTCATAATCTTTTGCAATTTTTAAACCATTTGTATTCACCATCAAATGTTTTATAGGCAAGCTTTTTGCATAGTCCAGAATTTCAAAAAATTGCGGATGAAGCGTTGGCTCTCCGCCACTGATTTGTACTACATCGGGTTCTTTCTCGTTTTCGACAATGGTGTCTAACATCGTTTTAACCTCTTCAAATGTCCTATGTCTGCCATGCGTTGGTGAAGAGCCTGCATAGCAGGTTGGACAAGTAAGGTTGCAGCGATCAGTAATTTCAATGATTGTTAAACAGGAGTGTTGTTCATGGTCTGGGCAAAGGCCGCAGTCATAGGGACATCCGTAATGTGTTTGCGTGTTAAACTTATAGGGTGTTTCAGATGGCTTATTATAGTTGCGGATATTTTTGTAGTACTCAATGTCATCTGCAATTAACACTTTGGAATTACCATGTTCCGGACACCTTTTAAGCATGTAAACATTATTATCTTCAAAGACAATTTTAGCATCTATCCGCAATAAGCATTGAGGACATAAACTAATGGTGTAGTCGTAGTAAGTATATTTTCTGGTAGGCATTTTTCATAATTTTTTTAAATATGGGAAAATAATAAATCCAGCAGGTAATACAGAGCCATTGAATGGTGCTTAATCCTAAAACATAAAAGATATTAGGTTTGATAAATTCAATAAAGAAACGAAATCCGAAGTAAGCAATCATAAAATATTTAAAAAGTAACCCGGAATGATTTTTTGTATAATGAGCACTTCGCTTCAGTAGTGTAAAAAGTAGGATTAGAAAAATAATTTCATACAGCGAGGTCGGATGTCTTGACAGCCCATCACCCAAATCCATACCCGCTAGAAAAGTAGTTTCTTTACCGTAGGTAAACTCCTTAATCCCGCTTAAAAAGCAACCAATTCGCCCAATAGCTATGCCTGCAATAATAGGATAAGTGAATAAGTCTCCGGAGGATTGTTTTTCATTTATCATTAATTTTGAAATCTCAACCCCAATGAGACCGCCAAATAATCCACCCATAATGGATTTTGTGTTGAGTAGAAGAGCGAATGTTTCAATATCAATTGTAATCATGGGATTTTCTAAAAAGCCTGTTAACCTTGAACCAATGAATGCCCCCACGATGGCACCAAGTATAATTGAAAGTCGATTTTTATGTGTGATTGGATCATTTGCCGTTTTGCGCAAATAGAGATAATACCTGAATGCTATAAAATATGCCAGGTATTCTAAGATCAGGTGGATATTTAGCTTTATTCCGAAAAAGATAGGTTCAAATGGTATAGTCACTGTCGTAATTATTTAAAATTTACATCGAGAAACAAGGCAATATAATCCTATCCGCTTACCTTTTTACTTAAAAATTCTCTGATAGAGCAGCACCTAAAAAAAGCCTCCGTTTGTGGCGCAGGTATCATTTAATATTTCCCCCTGCCTATTTCCAGGGTTATTTACCTTCAATCAGGTACACCTAGCTTTCTTCTACTATCTGTTTTAGGACTTTGCCTGAATATTTTTTCCATTTTTACGTACAGTTCGGGATTCTTTTGCTTGAAAAGGAGAGGCCTTTCAAAGAAATATTCCGATACAACCGCAAAAAATTCGGCTTCATTGGTGGCACCATAAGGGTTTATATCACTATCATTTTCCTTTATAGCCTGTATTTCTTCAAGCATCAGCTTCAACCAAGGGCGCGTACACCTATTTTCGAATAACAATTCTGGAATACCATCTATGTCGCCATCCGTTTTATCAATCAAATGCACAAATTCATGAATAGCTGTATTTTCCTTATCGGTTTTATTAGAAAATCCTTCCCTCAATGAACTTTGAGATATAACCATCATTTTATGCAGTGCCCCATTGCCCACCATTCCTTGTATGTTCCGAGCAGCATTGCCTTCTTCAAAATTGAAGGTACCATCAAAAATATGCGGGTAAATGAGCACCTCGTTCAGATTGGGATACTTCCAGCCGGGAAAAGAAAAAATTGGGATCACTGCACTTGCAGCTAACAATACCCGGTCTTCATCCGTTACCTCCGTTTTAATCCCGGTAATTTTCACGTCATTAATAAATTCACCTGCTTCTTTCTGAAAGCGAAGTTTTTCTTCCGGGCTCAACCGGGCATAATAGGCCACCTTTTTGTTTAGTGTATCTTCAATAATATCAGGCGATACAGAAACAGGTTTCTTTTTAGGTCGCGACATGGCAAAAAAGATACCGAGAATAATTGCGATTATGGTAATAATAAGTCCGGCCAAGGCAGATGAATTTTTTATGACCATGAACCGTTTACCTGTTCATGCAAGAGATAAATATACAGGTAATCCTACAGAAACGTCATAATATCCAGTATAATTTACCATAACAAAATCAATCATTTAATTACCCTCAAATACGTCCCTTCCCAAGCAGGAACGAGCAGGCATTACTTGGAAAAACATCTCGCTCATCAGAAGTACCAGATTTTTCTCAGTCTACCCAATGCCAAAATCGATAACTAGCGGATAGTGTCGTCGTAAATAGAAAAAGCCATAGGCTTTTAACCCGTGGGCCTTTTCCCCTTATTTCGATATAGTGTATCAAGGGATCTATGGGAGTTTTAGAAGTAATAACCTGATTATGAGAATGCTTCCCTTATTATTGAAAATATACCTACCGAAAAGAAGAACAGTCACCTTATGATAACATCTTAAGCAGACCCCGACACATGCAAAAAGAAAGGTTCTCATTTTTGGTCAGGTAAGATGCAATTTAAAGGCTTCCTAAGTAAATTTAATATATTCGCATTACACCGGGTATTGATATTGAAGCGATTACAAAGATATTTAGAGAAAGATTGTTCTAATAAGTAAAAGCTGAATTCTTGCAAACAGTAACAATTGAAATATTAAATAATAAAGCGATCAGGCTTTTGCAGGACTTGGAGCTATTACAGCTTTCCGAATCCGTAAAGAAATATCGCAACCTGCAGCACCCAGCAATTGGGTTGCTAAATACAAAGGGGCAATGACTTAGCAAACCTTAACCGAAATTGACAATCAACTTGTTGAACTACGGAACGGATGGGAATAAAATATTTGTGAGATACCAATACCGCTGTTTATTAATTACAACAACTATTCCCGACGGGTGCAGAAAAATTTATGCATGATCTATTGAAGGATGATCAACCTGTCATTTCTGCCATTACAGAGATTAACCTTCTTTGTTGGAAGGCCGCTACTAAAAAGGATTTGAAATTACTGCATAATTTTACCGATGATGCATTGGTGATAGAACTTAAACCCTTAATTAAAGGGTGCCTCTAAAAACCACTCAGACAAGGCTTTCAAATTTTATAATACCGGAGTTTACTTCTGTAAATGAGGATGTTATGAAATTGGTATAACTCAGTATCAGGGGTTTTGAGAGATGCCCTAAAATAAAACGGCCGATATACATAAAGCAAATACGATCAAATTGCGAGATGCTATTATTGCTGCTACAGCTATTGTATATGGGTTTACTTTACTTAGCTGCAATGTGGTTAACTTCTCAAATATTGAAAGATTACTCGTGGAAAACCCGTGGAAGAAATAAATTACCATTGCCACTTTTAGTAGTAAAAGTTTTAGCAGTATCCTATTATATGACAGGATTGTGGTTGGCAATTGTAGTGAAAAAATACTCGTTGAAAGGTACACTGGCAACCCCGGCAGGAACACTTGTTCCAGCCTGCGGTACAAATTTAAATGGTTCATCAAAAAACGAGACAACATCGGTACTGCTCAAACGGATCTTGTTTTTTTAAGTCTGAATAGCAGATTTTATTCTTAAACATTCGATTCTTTGGATCTGGCTCTTCTTATTCCCTCCCAAATATATAACCCGTCTGAATACCTATCCCCCTGATTCAGTTACCCTATTCCTTGCCCATTTTTGATTATTGGGCCGTTTTATTGCTAATTTGCCCTGAAAGAATGGGTTGCATACCTGACTTTTACGAAGTACCTTGCCATTGAATTGATATGAAACCTACGAGCACACATATAGCCGACCATGCGTTAAAACTTTTCAATAACCGGGGTTTTGTAAACGTGCGTTTACAGCATATTGCCGATGCGGCTTTTGTAAGTGTAGGGCACCTTGCTTATCATATTAAAAACAAGGATACCGTGATTGACGATCTTTTCGATCAGCACCGAAAGGCTTATGAAAACGTTTTACAATCTTATCGGGTAATGCCGCTTTTTGAAGATTTTAATACCATGCTGGAGGAGCTTTTTAGCCTTCAGGAGCGGTTCAGTTTTATTTATACCGATGCACTTGAATTATCTAGAAGCTACCCGGCCCTTGCAGAAAAATATCGGAATTATTCCAGTTGGCAGCGGGTACAATTTGAAATAATGCTGGGTTTTCATTTTTCTCGGGGGGCATTGCAAATGCCAAATCAACTGGTGAAAATGACCGATGTGGCTGCCCTGTTACAAAATTATATTGAAACGTGGCGATACCGGAAAATCATACTGGGTAAGGATTTCAGTAAATCACAGGATGCTTTTACCCGTGATACCTGGCAGTTTTTACTCCCCTATTGTTCTCCGCAAGGTTTGGCTGAATTGGAGGTCGCATGTATTTTTTCTGCAGAATAAAAGCAAAAAAATCGAAAAGAAGTTGAACCTTTGTGTTACTACCACCTAAATAAGAACATGCTGATAAAGCGTAAAAATAATAACAGGCTATGAAAATCGGACGCCATTTTTACAGCGATATACTGGATCATTTAAACCGATTGCAGTTTCAGGAAACTCCTGGAATAGAAAGAGATCTTCTATTTTTATCGGACGAATTCTGGCTGCAGGATACTGCCGTTGTAGAACATATTACCAAAGGCAAAGGCATGTATTGGGTCGGACTCATTTTTGTACATTCCAATCAGCCCCTCCGATTTTTAAAAAGGGTCATCACGGGTTATTCAGACCATCGCAAGGCGAGCACAAGTGCACACTATATGCGAAGGCAGGCTGCCAAAGATCAGCGGGGGACACTTGTCATTAACCCCAAATCATTAAATTTTAATCTGAATTGATATGTCGGAAACAAAAGAGCGTATTCGACGCGTAGCGGAAAAATTATTCTTCGAAGAAGGCATTGGTAATGTCAGGCTGCAGCAAATTGCGGATGAAACCGGCATCAGTGTCGGTAACCTTGCCTATCATTTTAAAAATAAAGATGCTTTGGTGCAGGTGGTTTATGATAAGCTTTTTGAAGATTTTTCAAAAATACTTTCTAATTACCTGCAACTCCCCGACCTCAGGGACTTCGACCAACTGTTTGAATTGCTTTACCATTTCTATACCAAGCATTCTTTTTATATCAATAATATTTGGGAAATTGAACGATCCTACCCCGATATAAAAAAGAGTTGGAGTGGCTTCAATCAAAAAATTATCCTTCAGATTGAAAAACGTATCGAATACAATTTTCAACGCGGTGTATTGCTGAGCGAGCCGTATCAAGGCACTTATCATCATTTGGCCGAATCCATTTGGATCAATATCAACTGTTGGATTCCGCAACAATTTTTGCAAGGGAAAAAGACTACCCTTAATCTTTACCTGCGTGCTATATGGAACCTGCTGATTCCCTACCTGACCCCAAAAGGAAGGATGGAATATGAAACCAAAGTTCCTTCCGCGCTGCAATCATAACTTGATTTTACCGATTTCAGGAATTTTTAGAAAAAGTTTTCTAAAATTAGAAAAAGTTTTCTAAATTGCCCTCAAATTCGAAATTATCTAATCAAAATTCGATTGCTATGGCCAATGTTTTATGGTTGCAAGGCGGTGCATGCAGCGGTAATACCATGTCTTTCCTCAATGCGCAGGAACCGACTGTGGTAGAACTTGTCACCGATTTCGGTATCAATATTTTGTGGCATCCATCCATTGGCCTTGAAATAGGCCATCAGGTTACGCATTTGCTTCAGGATATTCTTGCTGGAAAAGTACAAATGGACATTTTTGTATTTGAAGGATCCATTATTGAGGGTCCCAAAGGTACCGGAACCATGAACTTTTTTGCCGAACGTCCCATGAAAGATTGGGTGCGGGAACTGGCAGCAGTAGCGGGTTATACCGTTGCAATAGGCGATTGTGCCACATGGGGAGGTATCCCGGCAGTACCGCCCAATCCTAGTGAAAGTACGGGCATGCAGTTTCACAAAAAAGCTAAGGGCGGCTTTTTAGGATCCGATTATGTATCCAAAGGAGGACTGCCTGTAATCAATATTCCCGGCTGTCCGGCACATCCGGATTGGATTACTCAGATCCTCGTAGCCATCAGTACCGGTCGCATCAAAGATGTGTTGATTGATGATTTCCACCGACCCAAGACCTTCTTCACTGATTTTGTACAAACCGGTTGCCCCAATGCCATCAGTTTCGCCCAAAAAGTAGATGGCGGATTTGGCAAACGGGGCGGTTGCCTCTTTTACGAAGTAGGATGCCGCGGGCCCATGACAAGAGCAAGTTGTAACCGCATTCTATGGAACCGGCAAAGTAGTAAAACAAGGGCTAATCACCCCTGTCTCGGTTGTACCGAACCCGGATTTCCACACAATGATCTGGTAAAAGGCAGTGTATTTAAAACCATGAAATATTTAGGCGTATTACCCAAAGAAATTCCTACCGGTCAGGCAAAACTGATGTATTACACAAGAGCCGGGGTAGAGAAAGTAATGGGAGGTATTGAAAGAGCCATGGGTGTAGATCAGGAGCACTTTGAAACGTCCAAATAAATGCATCAATAGCGAGTATTAACCTGAATAAAAGCAAATCAAAAATGTCAACAACTGTAAAAGAACTCAATATATCCCCGGTAGGCCGGGTAGAAGGCGACCTTGACGTAAAGGTATTTATCGAAAATGGGGTGGTGACCCGCGCCCACACTCAAGCCGCCATGTTCCGAGGTTTCGAAAAAATTATGGAGGGTAAAGATCCACAAAGCGGGCTGATCGTAACGCCGCGTATTTGCGGTATTTGCGGAGGATCGCACCTGTATTGCGCTAGTAGTGCCCTCGATACTGCCTGGAAAACCACCCTGACCCCCAATGCGCTTTTACTGCGTGCCATCGGGCAGGCTACCGAAACCATTCAGAGTATTCCACGTTGGTTTTATGCCATTTTTGCTACCGATATGGCCAATAAAAAGTTTGCCAATAAAAAGTTATACGACGAAGTAACCCGGCGCTTTGCAGCTTATGTGGGCACATCTTTCCAAAAAGGAGTAACCGCAAGTGGCCGCCCGGTAGAAGTGTATGCCCTCTTTGGTGGACAATGGCCGCATAGCAGCTATATGGTTCCCGGTGGCGTCATGTGCGCACCTACCCTTAAGGATATTACCCGTGCTTCGAGCATTATGAATCAGTTTCGGAACGATTGGCTCGAATCGACCTGGCTGGGATGTTCCATTGAGCGCTATTTACAAATACAAAGCTGGGACGATATGATGGCTTGGGTACACGAAAACCAAAGCCAGCATGACAGCGACCTTGGGTTAATGATTCGTGCAGGGCTGGAGTTTGGTCTTGATAAATTCGGGCAAGGTGTAGGCAAGTTTTTGGCTACAGGAACCTATCTACACAAAGACCGATACAACAAGCCAACCATTGAAGGACGCAATCAGGCGCTCATCAGCTCAAGTGGTTTTTATGATGGTAAAAACTACCATGAATTCAACCATATGGATGTAATGGAGCATGTAAAACATACCTGGTTTGAAGATGTAGCTCCTGCCCATCCATGGAGTCAGCCACTACCCACACCAGTAGCTTCTCAGAACCTCGAGCATTCCGATGTAAACGGAAAATACAGTTGGTCGAAAGCACCCCGCTATATGGGGCATGCGGCAGAAGCCGGACCATTGGCAAGGGTGATTATGAATGCCAACCCAAACAATATGGACCATCAGATTAAGGATCCGTTGTTTGGAGATATTATGAGCAAAATGGGACCAAGTGTATTTACCCGTGTGATGGCACGAATGCACGAAGCACCGAGGATCTACGAATTTATCAATCAGTGGCTCGGACAAATAGACCTCGATGGAGAGTTCTACATAAAACCCGAAGAGCGCGACGGACAAGGATTTGGAGCAACCGAAGCGGCAAGGGGTGCACTGGCACACTGGATCGACATAAAGGACGGCGTTATTAAAAATTATCAGGTAGTGGCGCCTACTACCTGGAATGTAGGTCCGAATGATAATGAAGGCAAAAGCGGCCCGATAGAAGCGGCCCTAGAAGGCACCGAAATTGAAGATCAGAATGATCCGGTGGAAGTGGGCATGGTAGCCCGTAGCTTTGATAGTTGTCTTGTGTGTACAGTACATGCACATGATGGCAAAAGCGGTAAAGAACTGAAGAGATTTAAGTTATAAGATAATACCAGGTTCTGGTTAAATGAAAACATACCCGTAATTGTTACGGGTATTGTTTTTTCAAAGAAATGTATCTTTAAAATAAAAGGATGACAGGAAAAACGGCCATTTTAGGTTTTGGCAACCCATGCCGCAGCGATGATGGTATTGGCATTTACGTGATTGAAAAGCTAAAAGAGATTTTTGCCGGGGAAGAAGATATCTCTGTTTTCGATATGGGTACCGGTGCCTTTGAAGTGCTTTTCAAACTAAAGGGGCATAATAAAATACTGTTGGTTGATGCGGTATTAAATAGCGGAGAACCAGAAGGAACCTTGTTTCGTTTGCCTGCCGAAGAAGTACGGAAAGCGCCTATAGACGATCCGATGGTTTTTTTACATAGCATCAAATGGGATCAGGCTTTGAGCTATGCAAAAAAAATGCTGGGCCAAGAATACCCTGAGGATATTGAAGTATTTTTAATAGCTATTGAGGATACAAGACTCGAAATACAGTTGAGCGAAAAAGTACAGGCTGCCGGCGATGAATTGACCCGACGTATTGTTGACTTGCTGAAGCTGGAAAAAGAAAAGGTTTATGGGTGATTTAAAACTGATCAACAGGCATTTGATTATAGCCAATGAGTTAAGCAGTCATTTATTTGAACAGGCGGCTCATGTAAATATGGTTTTTTACCCGGCAAAAAAAGTATTGATGATGGCAGCCACAGAGGACGAAATTTTTAAAGGCTTGCACAAAACCAGTATGCAAATGCTGAAACTAAAAAACATGCAGGGCGATAAATCCATCAGTCTCGAAGAACTTTTGATTGATCAGGAACTTAATGATGCAGACAGAATCTTAGAATATCATTTTGACGCTATGAAAATATTACAGATATTTTTTTAGATTGTGATTTTTTACAATAAAACCATTTAAAAATTTGAAGCTTGAAGTTGCATGTCATTTAATCCGCTTAACATAATGTATGCTGATTTTCCCGGCCACCCGATGGACCTGGATTTTTTAGAAGCAGATGACTGGCTGAAAGACAGTGCCGTCAACGCGCTGGTAACGGAAAGAAACCAAAACTGGCGTGTAAGTATGGTGATGGCCTGGTGGTATAATCCTATGCGGTTTGTATGCCGTTTTATAAATACCTATACTACCCAAAAGAAGGCGGTTTTATCTGCCGATTTGTTTTGCAGAACCGCACAAAAAGATGAAAGAGGAACTTTAAAAATAAACTGGAATGATTGGAATATTTGTATCAACTGAGTACCACGCAGCTATTAAAGAAGAAATAGCAAAATTCGACCGGCTACACGAATTGATTGAAATCAACAACGATCCCTCGGCAGTACGGCTGCCCAACGGACATACCTTGCTGGTAGAAAAGGGTATGATTCAACAAGCTCCCGACTGGTTTAATCAAAGTCCTCCGATGCTGTTTCCTGACACCCCATTTGATGCCAAAATACTGGTAGGATTGGCACTGGTAAGATTGCACAATTTTGAAGCAGCCAAACCGCTTTTGCAAAACCTGCCTGATATATGGGAAGCTGTATTGCAATACAGTGCTTTGTGTCAGGGTATTTCTTACGAATTACCCGGCAAAAAAGATACTACTGGATTTATCCCAATTTTCAACCGTGCCATCGCATTGCACTATGCCCCGGTGGATGCAACTACTTTGGAAACGGTTGCCAATGCGTATGAAGAGGCTTTGATCCAAACCAACACAGAAGAGCAGCATTTTTTTTGTGTGAAACACTATGCTACACTATTGGCGGATGCCGGTTTGCTGGAAGATGCCGCAGAATTACTAACCAATAAGTTACAGAAAGCAGCCCACCTTGAATATGCACTACAAGAACTGAAATGGTTACGCTGTTCTGTATGGATGCAACAACTGAAAGTTCCCTACGATATCGCATTAATGGAAGCACTGAAAAATGATCTTTGGGATGTGCTCCTTTACCTGGAAAAATACAACCGCCACACAGAACAAGGTTTGTTGCTGATGGATGCCTGTCAACTGGCGCTTTACAGCGATAGTTTTGCTGAATCGCTGGGGTATATCAACAAAGCCATTCAGTTGCTCGATAAAAGCGAACAACCGGAACTGGTAGCAGATGCACATTTTAAAAAAGGGATGCTTTTGTATAGCTGGGCCGAAAACGGACAACCCCAATTTTACCGGGCAGCTAAAGATGCCCTGCTTGCCGCCCTGGAGGTTTTTAACCGCCATCAGTTCCCCGAGGTTTTTGCAGATATCCACCATTACCTCGGTGTCATCTACAGCGCCATTCCCGATGAAGTTCAAAAGAAAAGCATTTGGGCAGGGGTCTCGGTTTCTTCTTTTCACGAAGCCTTAAACTACTACAATAAAGTAGATACGCCTTACGCCTTTGCACAAATTTGTAATCATTTCGGAAACGCTTACACCAAATATCCGGTTGCTGCCCTGGGGGACAATTTCGAAAAAGCATTGGATTGGTACCGGGAAGCATTGGATGTAAGAACTGCGAAAGAATATCCCTTCGAAAGAAGCCTTACACTGAGTAATTATCTGGATGCAAGCTGGAAAGCAGGCAATCCGGGAGATGGCTGGAGCACTGATAGATTTAATGACATGTGGGAAAAAGCAAGCGAATTAAAACAATTGGAAAGCAATCAGGAGCTTACTTCGGAGGCAGAAAAACATCTGGATGCCTTGATTAAATTGAAGGCAGATTCCAGCATATCCCATGTGAACTAATATAAAATAATCTTTTTAGAAGCGCCCTCTATAAATAATTACCTATTTGCCGGAACGGTTCCATTTTAAAATAAAAGCGTAAAACCATGCTAGAGTTCTAACTCAGGCTATTGGGTAACCCATTTTGTTTAACCTTATTGAGCTTAATAATCTACATGAACAAACGCAGGTCTACAAAATTAGAAAAAGTTTTCTAATGCTTTCCCTTTGGGTAGGTATTACGGGCTTAATACAATAGTTTGCTCCTCTTTGTTATTATAGCTTACGCCATGCATGAAATTTCACTGGTTCGAAATATTTTTAAAACACTGGAAGCAGAGTTCCCCGAAAAAATGCATACCCTCAGAAGGGTGCAACTTAAGGCCGGATTGCTGAGCAATGTGCAACCCATATTGATGGAGAGCGCCTGGCAGGCAGTTTTGGAATCCGATCCTTCGCTGCAGAGCATTTCGCTTGATGTACAGGTATTGCCAATACTCATCCATTGTAACGCTTGTGGCACAACGAGTGAGGTGCTACAGTACCGGTTTATTTGTCCCTGCGGGCAACCGAGTAAAGATATTATACAGGGCGAAGAGTTGCTGATCAGTGAAGTAGAATTTGAAAACAATTGAATGAAAAATATATGACCACCACCACATCCAAACCAAAAAGTAACCGGGCACCTGTTGGCAGCGTGCAATGTGAAAATACCACGCTTAACCTGCTGAAGGCCAACGATTTTGTAGCTAAGGAGATCCGTAAGCGGCTCGACCACATGCTTGTGGTAAACGTATGTTCCTCACCCGGTAGTGGCAAAACCACGCTAATGCAGGAAACCGGAAGAAAACTCCAAGGCAAACTAAATATGGCAGTTTTGGTTGGCGACCCCGAAACGGAAAGAGATGCCATTCGTATGCGGGATGTGGGCATTAATGCGCTGCAGATTGTAACAGGCGGTATGTGCCATATTGAAGCGCAAATGGTATTACAGGCACTCGACCATATCAACCTTGATCAGGTGGATTTGCTGTTTATAGAAAATGTGGGCAATCTTGTTTGCCCGGCAGCTTTCGACTTGGGCGAAGATTTTCGGGTAACAGTGCTCGCCTGTACCGAAGGGGACGACAAGCCTAAAAAGTATCCCCGGATGTTTTTATCAAGCGAATTGTTGCTTGTCAGTAAAAGCGATCTTTTGCCTTATGTGCCTTTTAGCGTGGAAGCCGTTACCAAAGATGCCCGGGAAGTAAACCCCGATATTGAGGTAATAACCATCAGCAGTTTGAAAGGAGAGGGCCTTGATGCGTGGTGTGACTGGTTGATAGAAAAAACAGCAGAAAAAAAGCAGTCAGTGCGTTAATGGAACTTGCTGCAACCATATCGTCCCCCGGCTACAAAACAACCTTACAAAAGGAAAGACCTGCTGCTGCGGATACCTGGCATATTCATATAAAAGGATTGGTGCAGGGCGTCGGTTTCAGGCCTTTGGTTTATGCACTTGCAAAAACGGCTCACATAAATGGAGAAGTACGCAACGATCGGGATGGACTGCATATTTCGCTGAACAGCAGCCAATCTGAAGCAGAAGAATTTTTAGATCAGATACTTTACAACGCACCCCCCTTGTCGCAGATAACCTCTTGCCAATTACACCCTTCAGCATCGGTGATGTTTGAAGATTTTTCCATCTGTACCCAATCAAAAAGTATTGAAACAAATCTGTGGATTCCACCCGATTTTGCCTTGTGCGAAGCCTGTCAAAGCGAAATATTGGATCCTCAAAACAGACGATTTAACTATCCATTTATTACCTGTACCCAATGCGGTCCAAGGTTTTCCATATTAAAACAGATTCCTTTTGAAAGACACCTGACAACGATGCAGGCTTTTGAGTTATGCCCGGTCTGTCGCAAAGAATATGAGGATCCTTCCAACAGAAGATTTTTTGCTCAAACCATTTCCTGTCCGGATTGCGGCGTGGTTCTATTGGTTGCCCGAAACGGTGAAATGGTTCCTGAAAAAAACAGCGCCATCGTCCTTTCAGAAATGATCAGTTGTTTGCTGCAAGGAAAAATTGTGGCAGTAAAGGGGATTGGCGGCTACCTGTTATTGACTGATGCTACTCGTTCTGAATCAATAGAAAGGTTGCGTCAACGCAAACACCGTCCTGCCAAACCATTAGCAGTCATGTTTCCTTCCATGGAAGAGTTGCTCAATCATACAACCTTAAAAGATATTGAAAAGGAAGCTTTGAGCTCCAAAGAAGTACCCATTGTTTTGATTCCGCTGCATGATAAATTATCCGCTTTGGTTGCAACCGATTCCATTGCACCTAACCTTAATACGCTAGGTGTTATGTTGCCCTATGCTCCGATACTTCAATTGATTGCTGCAGGTTTTAAAAAACCATTGGTAGCTACAAGCGCCAATATCAGCGGTAGTCCTATTCTTTATACAGAAGCTCAGGCACTGGAACATCTTAGTGAAATAGCCGACCTGATTGTTGGCAACAACCGCGAAATAGTTTTGCCCCAAGACGATTCTGTACTTCGATTTTCTGAAAAACAGGAGGTTCCTATCTGGCTGCGACGTTCCCGTGGTGTAGCGCCGGCTTTTCCTTTTTATACCCCACAAAAAAAAGAAACAGTACTTGGCTTCGGGGCTTTGCTCAAAAGCAGTTTCGCCCTATCGCATACCGGGCAAATTTGCATCAGTCCCTATCTTGGTAATACGGATGGTTACGATGCACAACAAACCTACCTGCATACGCAGGAAAAACTATTAACCTGTCTCGAAGCTAAACCGGATGCCTTAGTTTGCGATCTACATCCGCAATATTTTTCGACCATTCAAGCGAAAGAGAAAGCGGAAAAAGAGCAACTATACTTATTCATGGTACAGCACCACAAAGCACATTTTGCGGCAGTGCTGGCAGAAAATAATTTACTGGATAGCAAGCAGCCCGTACTTGGGGTTATTTGGGATGGAACCGGTATCGGGGAAGATGGACAGCTTTGGGGTGGAGAGTTTTTTACCTATGAAGAAGGACAGATAATCAGAAGATATTACTTCGATTATTTTCCCCAATTACTCGGCGATAAAATGGCAACGGAACCAAGGCTTTCTGCCTTATCGGTTTTACAGGATTGCTGGCCTGCCTATGAACCGCTAAAAGAAAAATTTACCGAAACTGAATGGAGTCTGTATCAAAAAATGCTGGATAATCATAATGGCATACAGACCTCTTCGGTGGGTCGTGTTTTTGATGCGGCAGCGAGTCTTCTTCTTGGTATTGACAAACAATCATACGAAGGCGAAGCGGCTATGAGGTTGGAAGCGGTTGCTAACGAGTGGTGCCGCAACCATTCTTACGATGTAGGAGAGAGCTATTTTACCGAAGGGGCGCACTACAACCGCATCCCGGTTGCTTCCTTTATCCAGGGCATATTGAGAGACCTGCGCAAAGGTGCAGACCGTGATTTTATTGCAGCCAAATTCCATTTCTCGCTGGCACATTTAATTGAAATCATCAGCAATCATTTACAGGTAACTGAAATGGTTTGCAGTGGGGGTGTTTTTCAAAATGCACTCCTCGTTGATTTAATTCTCGAAAGATTTGCCGGAAAAAAGAAAGTCCATTTTCACAAACATCTTTCGCCCAATGATGAAAATATTTCATTCGGTCAGTTGGTTGCTTACGACCGCGACTTATATAAAAAAGAAAACAATTCTATTACAATCACCAATCAATAACCAAAACAGATGTGTTTAGCAATTCCGGGATTAATTAAAAGCATTGAAAGCAGGTATAACGGTATGGTACGTATGGCCAAGGTTTCCTTTGGGGGTATTATAAAAGAAGCCTCTCTTGAAATGGTACCCGATGCCGCAATAGGAGATTATGTGCTTGTGCATGTTGGCGTAGCCATTACAAGGGTAAACGAAGAGGAAGCGGCCAAGACATTTGAGTACCTGAAAGAAATTGGCGAAATAGATGAGCTGATTGAACATACACAAGTGGATCGAAATACCTACTAAAATACGCTGAGGATTGTAAATGAGGTATCGCTGTATCTAAAGGAACCTTCTTAATTTTAAGCTGCAAGCGATTTTTCAATCATAAATAAAACATCAGACCGGAATGAAATATTTAACCGAATACCGCAGCCCCGAAGTGGTGGAAGGTCTCCTGAAGGAGATCAATCATACCGTTACACAACCATGGACTATTATGGAAGTATGCGGGGGACAAACCCATAGTTTGGTAAAAAACGGATTGATTGACATGCTGCCCGAAAAGCTAAGCATGGTGCATGGACCGGGATGCCCGGTTTGTGTAACGCCACAAAGTCTTATAGACAAAGCTGTTTGGCTTGCCGAAAAAAAGGGGGCGATTCTCTGTTCGTTCGGCGATATGATCCGAGTACCCGGATATGGTAAAAGTTTGTTGGAAGCAAAAGCTGCCGGTGCCGATGTACGCATCCTGTATTCCCCGCTAGAAGCCGTAAATATTGCTAAAAATAATCCAGACCGCGAAGTAGTATTTTTTGCTGTAGGATTTGAAACAACTGCTCCCGCCAATGCGCTCTCCGTTTTACATGCAGAGCGGCAGGGTCTTTCCAATTATTCCATTCTTACCTCTCATGTTTTGGTTCCGCCTGCTATTGAAGCCATTGTAAATGATCCGGGAAATGTGGTAAAAGGATTTCTTGCTGCGGGTCATGTGTGCACCATTATGGGGATTCACGAATACGAACCGTTGGTTGAAAAATACAAACTACCTA
Source organism: Chitinophagales bacterium (assembly GCA_038209595.1). Classification (GTDB taxonomy): domain Bacteria; phylum Bacteroidota; class Bacteroidia; order Chitinophagales; family Chitinophagaceae; genus Phnomibacter. Next base: position 11,559 of record JBBQXO010000044.1, on the reverse strand, counting down.
TTGTGGTTACCGGGTTCGAACCGGTGGACTTATTACATGGTATTTTGATGCTTGTGAAACAACTCGAAGCAGGTGTTTACAAACTCGAAAACCAATACAGCCGGGTGGTGGAAGCCGATGGCAATCCTTCGGCAAGGGCTACTATTGATAAAGTATTTGATATCGTCGATCGCGAATGGCGGGGTATTGCTGTGATCCCCAAGAGTGGTTATGTGCTGAAAGACGCTTACGCAAAATACGATGCCAATGTAAAGTTTGATATTCCCGAAGCTATCCGTATAGAAGAGAATGAATGTATGGCAGGAGAAATTCTCAGGGGCAAAATGAAACCCTTCGAATGCAAACATTTTGGAAAAAAATGTACGCCGCTGCATCCGTTAGGGGCACCCATGGTTAGCAGCGAGGGTGCCTGTGCAGCCTACTATCATTTCAGCAATGTATTGGAAACCTCAAAGGAAGTGGCTGTTTAATGGAAAATAATCTGATGGATAAGGATATCCCTGCAAGCAACTTTTCGTTGAGTTGTCCCATGCCCAAATTTGATTTTGATACCATCAACCTCGGGCATGGCAGCGGGGGAATATTGACGCAGCGGCTGCTGAACAGTGGCGTATTTGATGTACTTAAAAATGACCTGCTCGACGACCGGCACGATGGAGCCGTTTTTGAGATGCCGGGCAAAATAGCTTTCAGCACTGATAGTTATGTGGTAACCCCGCTGTTTTTCCCGGGGGGAAATATTGGTGACCTTGCAGTAAACGGAACCGTAAACGATTTGGCTATGTGTGGAGCGGTTCCCAAATACCTGTCGCTTTCTTTTATTCTGGAAGAAGGACTTGCCATGGAAAAATTCTGGGAAATACTGCAAACCATCCGCAAAGCCTGCGACGCTGCCGGGGTACAGGTAGTAACCGGCGATACCAAAGTGGTTGAACGGGGCAAGGGCGATCAGATGTTTATCAATACCTCTGGCGTGGGAACGGTACATGCACTTGCAAAACTAGGTTGGAAAAGTTTACAGGCCGATGACTATATCCTGATCAATGCACCGGTGGCGGCCCATGGAATTGCCATTATGAGTTTGCGCAGCGGGCTCGAATTTGAAACCACCATTGTAAGCGACAGTTTCCCTTTACACGATACAGTAAAAGGACTGCTCGACCAATTTGGCGAAGACATTCATTTTTTACGCGACGCTACCCGGGGTGGATTGGCTTCTGTACTCAACGAAATCGCACTGGATGCCAAAACAGGTGTGGATCTGCGGCAACGCGATATTCCATTAGATGAACAGGTACATGGTGCGTGCGAAATGCTGGGACTCGATCCGCTCTATGTAGCCAATGAAGGGGTTTTTATTGCTATTGTAAATAAATCGATAGCCGCAACCGCCGTAAAATATTTACAGGATAACGGATGGCCCTTTGCCGCAGCTATTGGAAATCTTACCGAAGAACATAAAGGAAAAGTGATTTTAAAAAGTAGTATTGGCGGACGAAGGGTAGTAAATATGCTACCTGGAGAACAACTGCCCCGCATTTGCTGATGAATACACTAAACGAACACATAACCGATTCTGCGGGATCGCTGCGGTTTGAAAAGACTTTGACTTTTACCGGAGCTCCCGGTAATCCGCTGCTTGCCCCCCGTGGGGTAATGCTGCATGGCAACCTGCTCGTAGTAACAGATACCGCCCAAAACCGGGTGTTTATCTGGAAAAACTTTTCCGGCGAAGAAACACAGGAACCCGATGTGGTGCTTGGGCAGATAAATCAAACAGATACCGGTCGCAACGCCCATAGCGAAGCGGGGCCGGGTACTTTTCATTATCCTTCAGGCATCTGGACTGATGGCAAAAGATTGATAGTGGCCGATGCCTGGAATCACCGGGTACTGATATGGCACAACCTCCCTACCCAAAACGGGCAACCCGCTGATACTGTTTTGGGACAGCCCGACGGTCAAGGCCATGAACCCAACGCAAAGGGAATTGCCGCCCCACCGGATGCCCGCACTTTGTACTGGCCTTATGGCGTATGGAGCATGGATGGACAACTATGGATAGCCGATACGGGCAATCGCAGGGTTTTGTATTTTGATAAAATACCAACCAATCATTTTTCCCCCGCAACCGCGGTTATCGGACAAGAAAATTTTATCAGTAAAGATTATGAAACAAATAATGCGGTGTGGCCCTATTCGGTAAAAGTACATGCAGATGGCAGGATGGCTATTTCGGATACCCAGTGCTACCGGGTACTACTTTGGAAGGATTACCGAAAAGCCGCTGCGCAACAGGCAGACCTTTTGCTTGGGCAACCGGATTTGCAGAGCAATGGGCAAAATCAATACCGTTTAGGTCCCGCCTCGCATACCCTGAATTGGTGCTATGATGCCTGTTTTTTTGAAGACGGAATTGCTGTGGCGGATAGTGGCAACAGCCGTATCATGATTTGGAAAAAATGGCCCACTGTTTCAGGAGAAGCAGCCGATGAACAGATTGGCCAAAAAGACTTTGAAACCAATGGGGAATCTTCTTTGAGTATGAAAACTACTGTGGCCAATCAACTTTACTGGCCCTTTGCGCTGCAATCTCATGCGGATACCCTCGTAATAGCAGACACCGGCAACCACCGGATTTTATTTTATAAAAAGAAAAAATTATGATTGGATTTCCCATTCTTATTACCTTATACGCAGGCTTTGTGCATGCTTTTGAAACAGACCATTTGCTGGCTGTAAGCAATATTGTTACCCGTCGTAAGCACCTTGCCCTCTCTTTAAAAGATGGTATTTTCTGGGGGCTTGGCCATACAAGTACCATCCTGCTTATTGGTATGTTGATGTTGGTATTGAAAATGAATATCAACGAAAATCAATTCCGCTATTTTGAAGCAGGGGTTGGGTTGATGCTGATCGGGTTGGGAATATTCCGCCTTTGGAAATACAAAAATGCACGGAACAAAACAGAGGAAGCCTTAACCGGCGAGGTATTGCACAATCACCACAGGTTGGCATACGGGGTAGGCTTGGTGCATGGACTTGCGGGCAGCGGGGTGCTAATGGTTTTGGTAATGGCACAGATGGATAACAGTTTGAAAGGTATGGCCTATCTGATTATATTTGGCTTGGGATCCGTAGCAGGTATGGCAATTGCCGCAGGTATTTTTAGTGTGCCTTTCAGCAAAAAAATACTGCAATGGAAAAATTTTCAAATCGGGTTTTTGCTCTTGAGCTGCCTGCTTTGTGTGATCTATGGAACCAAAGTTGTTTACGATAATCTTTCCCAAATTGTATGACCGCAACAGAAGAATTACTCGATTGCTTTGCCTTTTTTAAAATAGAGGTGCTCGAAAAAAAAGAGAACCATATTGCACTGCAAAAAGGCTACGCCATAGAGGTAGAAGCCAATGGGTTGTATAAGCTCAGCCAAGACGGGGAAGTAATTGCCCCCTTTGATGATTTAAATGAATTGTCTCATTTTATTTTGAATTCCTGATATGGAACTGATTGAATTACAGGTTTGTGGATTATCCAACAGTGAGTCGTCACCCGGCCATTTTGTACTGGTATTGGAAGAAGCCAAAACCCGTAAAAGAATGCCGATTATTATCGGTGCATTTGAGGCACAGGCCATAGCTATTTACATGGAAAACCTGAATCCGCCCCGCCCGTTGACACATGATTTATTTGCAAGTACTTTAAAAAACCTCGAAGTAAAATTACAGTCCATTCAAATTGATACCTTACCCGAAGGCACCTATATTGCTCAGATGTTTTGGTTGCAAAAAGATGGCAGTAAATACATAGCAGATGCCCGTTGCAGCGATGCCATTGCGCTCGCCGTTCGCTTTGATGCCCCGATTATGATACCCGCCGGGCTTTTTGAAAAACAGGCTATGAGCGAAACAATCCGTACCGGCATTTTACGGGGCTCCTTGCAAGAGTATAGCAGCGAAGAGCTCGATATGATCCTGGCCGATTTCCTGGAAAAAGAGGATTATGAAGGGGCGGCAAGAATACGAGATATCCTGAAGAAAAAAAAAGAAGGATAACTATGAAAAAGCATTTAATCAGTGGCGGCAATAGAATTACTTTCATCGGGTTGCAGATATAAACCCGGGTAGAAATATAAAAGATCAAATTACTCACCCAACCCGCCTTTACTTAAATGCACTGTCAGGCACGGTAAAGGTGTGTAATCCTGTCACCTCAATTAGCTACTTACTTGTATACCTCAACTTTATTCAACAAGTTACTTAATAGCCGCATAACCTCCAAAGAAAAGGTATCATTAACCTTAGACAAAAGTCAAAATTTCCTCTACCATTGCAATTTCTCCCGTAGAATATGCAGATTATTACTTCCCTATTTTATAGTTTTATAGAGTAAAAGTGACAATAAAAGGAGCACTTTGATTCATATTGCCAACTGCAAACCCGCAAACCTTTTAAATTTGACAATATTTTACAAACCTACAAAAAGGGGTAATCCATATTTTGGAAATGAGTAGATTACCTTCGGGTACAATTTTTCAATGTAATATTGTAATAAATTTTTTCCCATACATTAGTCCTAAAATTTTTAAATAATGATTGTTACCTCTCATCAAAATGGTTGGAAAATTATTAACCAAAGATCTCACGGTCTCTTAGCAGTCATGTTGGCTTATCAATACGATATTGACTTGCCAAATGATATTATGGTTCCTACACTCATCGCCATTGCAGAACATGATGATGGTGTAGAAGAAACTAAACTAAGCAAAAACCTTACTGCCGCAGGAGCACCCCGCCATTATAAGGTAAAAGATGAATCAATAACAACAGATTTAACGCGACTGTTTAACGTCATGGAAATATCCAGTTCAAAAAGTCAATTAAATGCCTTGCTCACTTCTTTGCATTTAGAGTTCTTATATGAGGGAAGCCATGATGGTAATGACAAAAAATTAAATGCTTTTTTGCGAGAGGAAGAAAAAAAAAGAAAGTTTATTCTCAAACACTTAAACATGGATAAAAAAATGGCGGATCGTTTATATCGCCTTGTAGAATGGTGCGATGCATTTTCATTGCTCATTTGCATGGATAAAATTCAACCCGCTGGAAGAAAGATGGAGATATCTAAAAGTCCTGAAGGTGATATGAACCAAACTTTTTACAAAGAAAGTAAAGAAATTACGGTAGAGCCTTGGGTATTTAAAAATGATACATTTAAGGTGTTTTATGAATACAAAATTCTGAATCAATTAAAGTTTAATTCGATTAAGGAATTTGATAAAGTCTGCAAGAATACATCGGTACAAAGAGAAGAATTTATTTTTTCAAAATAATAGTAAATTCAAACATCCCAATAAAAGGCGCCCTTAATGATTTAACAAGCATAACATCTAAATGCTAACAAATTAAAAAACAGATAACATTGAAGCAGGATTAAATAAATTGTCAGGTTGAAATGTGAGCGGCTGTAGTCAGGTACTGGAAGATTTTGACCTCATAGTAACTGGAAACAGGGTTTAGTAAGCTGCAACACCCTATGCATACAAACAATTTAGCGATTATGTGCTTGTAGCCAAAGGTGGAAAACTTTAGCAGTGATTGAAGCCAAAAAATAGCCTGTTGACGCTAATATTGGAAAAAAAAATGAAGTAATATTGTTTCAATATTCAAAAAAAACTGGGAGCGGAACTTCCTTTCTGCTTTTATACCAATGGACACTATATTTTCTTTTGGGACTTAGACAATTACGCTTCCAAAAAAGTATGTGGTTTTCTTACCTAGAAAAGATTGATTCACCACATAGCGCTGTCCCCATGGACCGGACTGACAAAATAAGGTTGGCTTGAAGTTCCTGCACAGGCTCTCCGGTCCGCTTTCATTATCGTTTTCATTACTTTCTGCCACAAGGTTATTGGGATCAACCCGTGTGAGCAACGAAGCAATGCCCGAGGCGACCGTAGGTACGGTGACTAAGATTTCGGTAGTTTGACCCGGTGTCAGATTACCTGCATAGGTGCCGGCATAACTGCTGCCATTGTTCAGGCCAAATCTTACTTCGATAGGTCCGGGTGCGGTAAGGTTTCCCGCATTATGTGCCCTTGCCGTCAGGGTCATTGTACCCGAAATTATTGGGTCTGCCGCATCAAGAGAAGTATTCCGCTGGCAGCTTTCACTAAGTAAAACAAAGTTGGCTACTTGTGGAGGACATGCGTGGATGGTTATCCTACATGTCGCAGTGTTATTTGTTTCGATAACTTCTTCAATCGTTCCATTAGGATGCGGTACATCCATTAGCACTTCAAAGGAATAATTACCTGCCGCTCCAAAGGTGTAAGGCAGGTTAAAGGAGTAAAGGCCAAGTGCACCAATACCTGGTACGTTGTGCGTTAACGTTTCGGTATAATCGGCATTGAGATATACTTTAACCTCGGTAACAAACGGCCCGCTTGCTACACCACCTCTGTTACGTAAAATATAGCTCAAATTTGTTGGTAATGTTTCGCAAAAGAAATAACTGCCCCACAAACCATCATAAGGTTCTATATCGGTCAGATTGGGCAGCACATTCACATTTGCATAGACAATATTGTTATCTTCAAACTGCTCAATTTCTGTGAATTGTGCGTCGGCTGCAAGGCTAAAGCCGTAATTACCCCGTACGACGAATTGGATACCATTTAACTTACGGTTACAGGAAGCGCCTGGCAAAAGTGCAGGCACATCAAAGAACCCGATAGTGGAAGGACTTCCTCCTGTTTGATTGATAAACAGGTTTCTAGCCGATGTGGCGACACAACCATTATTGGTTACCGCAAATATTGCATTCAGCGATTGGTCTTCTACAAGTTGGTTTGCAAAAAGCGCAATACTGGAAGTCAGATCTGGCTGGCATGGTGGAACGGTCAGGGTAAACCTGGTAGTAAATGCTCCCGTCAAGGTGAAATCCGTTATAGTACCCTGAACATGATAAATGCCGGGCGTCATTGGTCTTGAAATATTGATACCGAAGTTACCCGCAGAGTTGGTTACCCCTTCAAATGTCTGGCCTTTTTCAAGCAAGTTAAGTTCTACCTGTGCTCCGGCTTCACTTGGATCAACAAGTGGTACAGCGGTAATTGTGTAAATGGCTTTACCTGAAATAGTAACCGATGCGCCATATTGCGAATAGGAAACCTTTGGACCTGCATTGGAAGTAATTTCAATAGCGTCAGGTACATTGTAATTGCCATTGTTAAATGGACGCAAAGCAGTCTTGTTCAGTTCGTTGGTTTCATTAATAATATTATTGGCATCTACCTCCACTTGCAGCAGGCACCATGCCGGTTCTGCGGGAGTAGTTTATACTGTAGAATAACCGATTTTGATAGGTAATGAATATGCACTGCAGGGATGGAATTTTAGAATTACGTGAATCGGTAATCTTCGGAGTCTGAAAGCCCCCATCTTTGGTCGGGGAGACCTTACTTTAAGGAAAGGGAAAGGCGAAAAGAAAGCATACCAAAAACAGCAAATCAATGACGCTTGTTAAGAATAATCTTTACCTTTATCCCCAATTATTAAAACTACTTATGACATTTGAAGAATTAATAAAAAATCACTCGGCCGATGTAATTGAAAAATTAATAACCGAAGTATTGTCGAAAGATGCTGTTGAAATACAGTTTGATTTTCTTGAACAGGATCAATGGTCTATCATTACCACCCATCAATATGAGGAAGATAGAGAGATATCCATACGCATGCATCTGAATGATTATTACGATTTGTATTTTGGCTATTACGATGATCAGGATGAGTTCATTGAAATTATACATCCATTAACAGAAGAAGAAAAAAAGATACTTCCTGAGAGATTAATAAAAGTAATGAAAAAAGTACTGGATGATGAAAAAGGCATGCGAATTCCGAACAAGTTACTTTTCAAGTAAATCTTCGTACAAGCAATGCACCCGGTGGGGTACATTGCTTGTACGGTAGCATTTTGAGGGCTTAAAGTTGGGTGTCACCATCAACTATAAAAAGGATTAGACTGCCACTTCTTTTAGGGTAACTGAACCCTTGCTATTAAATAAACGATTTTTCTTCGAACCAGCCGTGTATGCAAGTAGCCCTAATGATTGAGGTGTTTTATTATTTATGTTACTGAATTGGTCTCGAAGTGATGTGTAAAGGTCCAACGCAGAACTATTACTTAGCGGCTCTATACTCTTCAATTTATAGCTGCCTTTCTCTGAAGCAATGTGGGTTACCGGAACAATAGCCATGTGTGTGTCTCTGCAACTTTCTCCATTCGCAATTAATTCAAACCCATAACCAGAACTGCACCACAAATAGTTGGTTATAAGATTACGGTCGTGAATTTTTGATATGATAATGGAAATATTTATTTCATATTGAAAGTTTTTTTTAAGCAATACCGTTAGTTCGTTCTTTATTTTTTCAATGTCGGATGGAAGACTCTTTGAATCTCTATCGGAAATAATGGTAAGATCGAAGGGAATAGATAAATTTTTCGGCAGCCAGGTTAATAGCAGTGATTCTAAGTTTTTAATACTCTCCTTTTTGCAAAGCAGGTAGGCATCTGAAATAACCATTGCGTTAAATGGATGCTGAAACGCCTTGATAAAGTCCCATGTTTTCTTTTTTCCTTTAACAAACAATTCCAGTTGATTTTGAAAAAGAAATCCTGTTTTCGTAATCTCGGATGGGGTAAACACCATCACCCCAAATTTTTGCTCAAGCACATTAGCATCAGCTTCGGTATGATTTGTAAATAAAAGGGCCGATGGAGAAAATTGTTCACTAAAGAATACCGTACTACCAGCATTTATCTGTTCAGAATCTTCCTTGGCTATTATAGGGACATTACCACCTTTCAAAAGCTTTTTAAAGTGAGGGTTATAATTGGGGGAAGAAGTACTTAGATATTCAGCGATGGGGGCGTCTAATAAAACTTCGGCTTCCTTATGTATAAGTTTGTAGAGCTTTTTAATATTATCTGTATCATCATCTTCAAGCCAATCTATTATAGGCTTATCCACATAAGCATACAAAGCCGATAAAAAGCCCACAGAGCAATAAACAGGTAGCTTTGCCATTAATTCTTTCGATTTTGTGTTAGTAATGTATAAAGGTCTATGGCAAGGTTATCGGCTTCATCGAAAAATCCGGTACCGAAATCATCTGTCAAACTGCCATCTTCCTGAATATCAATCCTTTTTACCTGATCTTCACCCGGCGGTCCATCATCGGGTGGATAGAAATAATAGATGGCGGTATCCTCTGGTTTTATTTCTCCTTTGGCAGTAAGGTATTGCAGTTTGCGAATCAAATACTCCGAGTGGGTTTCAATGATGAATTGGGTATTGAAAGTGCGTGCAGCGTCAATAAACATATCGGCTAGTTTGCTTTGGAGGGCGGGGTGGAGGTTGGATTCGGGCTCTTCAATGACGCAAACTCGTGGAGCAGACAATCCGTCATAAAGAGCATCCCACATTTCATCTTTGGGACTTTCATTAAATGCATGGGTAATTACCCTAAGAATCATAGTTACACCATATCCTACCTCGGTTAAATTAAAACTTTCATTATTATTTTTAATGAGGAATATTTGGTAACCTCTCGTTCCTTCAATTTTTTGAATACTTAGTGCCTTCCCTATTCCAAAATTAACAATCCATCGATTTATGTAATCAAGCATTTCCTTTTGCAAAGTTTCACTTTCATTATAAAAAGTGTTTACAAATTTCGACATCCAGTCATTATCATTCTGCGATAAAAGTACCCTTCTTGGTGGAGCTGTTGCATCTCTCACTTCAATTGTTGAAAAATTTCTAATTGCTCTACTAATTGCAGTTAAATTATTAGCCAAAAAATCTTCATAAAACCATTCCTCAAGAGTACTCATAGGGAGTTTTATAGTTTGGCTAATTTCATTAAGTTCAAATAGACTTTCATTCTTAATTATTTCTAAAGAACAAATCATCGGTAAATCGGCTAGTACTTGCTTTGAAAGTTTATACTGTACTTTTTGGATAGGGGTTTCGAAAATACTATTCTTCGATACGGACCTTACTAATGCACCCTGGTAATTTTGCATTAATTTATATATTGGATTGTATTCAATTTTACTTAAGAGCTTAAAATATGCTTCAGAAAAATTACTCCAATCACTTCCTCCAAGGACGTCATCAATAAATGTATTAATGAGAGGTTCTTCTTTACTTATTTTAGAAAATTCTTGTTTATCATGAAATGTTTTCAAATCATATTTTGATAGTATATTCTTATAATCATCCACTGAATCAAAAATTGGGCTATTCCACTCGTCTGATCCAGGTAATCCATACATATGCCGGAGTTCAATTTTATCTCCATTTTCTATCAACATATAAAAGAACTTATCATCCAGGTTGAGTGCATGTTTTTCATTTAGTTCTTCCTTTATCTTTTTTCTGCTTTCCGCGTTTAATGAATTATCGGAATTATATAAATTGATTTTTGCTTCAACATTTCTCCAGCATTCTTTTGAGTGATTAAAAGTATCCTTAAATAAACTAAAGAAATAGTTATAGTTTATTTGTACAATTTCACCATAGCTAAAAATTACTTCATTATTTCGATTAATCATTTCTACTTTTTCAAGATGTAATTTTGGATTAGTGCCATTATCAATCAAGTAAGTATACCTACAATTAAAAATTTCCGCTGTCCTATAGCCTCTGATTTTAGTGGAAAAAATAAAGTTTTTTGTCTCCCCTCTAGCAAGAAAACTTGAGATATCGCTATATCTTTCACTAAATGAACCAATTTGAAATGGCTTACCTAAGCTAGAAATTCCAATTGATTTACTTAAAGAATTGCTATCTGAACCCACTATTTTTTTTATCTTGTCAAATAAGGATGGCTCAGAATTTTTAACTGGTTTAATGTTTTCATGTAATAACTCCAACGCATTTATCAAACTACTCTTTCCACTATTGTTAGTGCCAGTAAGTATGGTTATCGGGGCAAATTCAAAATCAGTTTTATCTTTAAATACCCTGAAGTTCTCGAGTCCTAAGTTTGTTATATGTGCTTTCATCTTTTATCGTTTAATGGAAATTTGGAATTACAATTATACTGTATAAATATCAATACGTCCATAGTTCATCTTTGGCCCTTGTAACCGCGGTGTATAACCACCTCGGATCGTTTGCAGGTTGGTAGGGGTGTAAGGCCACCTGCCGGTATTCGCTGCCCTGTGCTTTGTGGCAGGTAAATGCATAGCCATAGCGCAGGCGTAGGGCTCCCACAAAGCGGTCATCCCTTGCCCGTTTGTTTTCGCGGTATTTGGGATTCAGACGCATGGCTTCTGCACGCAGAAATTTTTCCTGTTCGGGTAAAAGCCATCCCTTTTCGCTATGCAGGTGCTCGAGTAATGCGAGGCTTTGCACCATCACTGTTTCTCCATTCAGGTTGCGGCTTTCCAGTTCAACGGGCACAAAGTGGAGTCCTGCAAATACCCTTTGCGGCGCACCAAGGCTTTTTACCAGTGCCATTTCGCTTTTCAACAGCACAT
>JBBQXO010000043.1:0-31785 GCA_038209595.1 Chitinophagales bacterium | reverse complement strand
ATATTTTTATCGGCATAAAAGCCATTATTGTAAATACTACTATCCGAATTATATTTTCTGCATAAATTACAAATTGGTTTATATTTTGGATCAATATTTCTGGCTTGGTAGTTTTAGGTAATTTATCTGTAAGTAAAATATTCCAAACCAAAATGGGTATTGTTAAAGCAAAAAATTAAAGAGGTACTTATAAAAGTTTACCGATTTCATTTTATCAAACTACTTTTTTCATATTTTTTCTGAACATGATTGCGAGCATTAACATGGCTGTTGGGACTGTAATTATCCAAGGCAAGGCAAGCAGCTGTAACCTTTTGGAAAATGCCGGATGGGGTGGGGTGGATGTCACTCTTTATTTAATTTCATAAGCTGCTATTTAAATACCGATAAATTGTATTCAACCTCTTTCAAATTAAATTTTCCATAAACAAATTTTCCATCAGGATAATGCCAAATGGCTTCTCCATAAGTCATGATGTTGATGCCGTTTTTATTTTGGTAATTACTTACCGGAGTAGAAAATGGATAGCTATTTACATCCCTGTCGTTTGAGATAAAATCAATCAATTGTCCTATTTCATTGAAGTACAAGATGGCTGATATGGTAATTTCATGATTAGTAAAAGTTCCTTTTGCTGAATTGCTGTCTATGGCTAGCCAGGTAATACGCTTGTCAATCAATGTAGCAGGAGCCATCAAACACATATCATTAAAGAGAGTCACGGTTTCTGCCTTATCCATATCTTGCCCTTCTCTTTTTACAACAGAGAATAATCCAAAGAGTCTTATATCCATCGTTGCAGTTCCATTCGTATATCTATGGTACCCCGGAACAGTTATTCCTTTTATTTTTGCTTTCATAAAAAATAAGCGGGTGGGTTCATCAAAGAAATTGTACTGTTCGCAGGTAAATGGAAAGAAGTCTTTTCCTTTTTCCCTCATCTGCCCTTCAAATACAATGCGTATATTTTTAACTTTGGGTCTGTTTATCACCCCTGCATATCTTATGTAACGTTGTACAGGATCTGGTAATGGCAGTAAATCTGATTCAGTCAGGATTTCTGTTTTTAAAGTATTGGAGCGTTGCCGATTTTCATTTACATCTGTTTGATAACCTTTTTCAAAACGATAGCTACCATAATTTAATATAATTGCAGCAAGGATTATGATATTTGCAATCGTTCCAAATTTTGCATCCTGCCAAACTGTAAAGATTAGGATTTGTGAAATGATGACTGCTGCTAATCCGAAAAGCATCCATCCTTCTTTCTTTAATAGGAAAAATATGGTGGCGATTGCAAACAGAAGTCCGGTTATTAGCCAAAGCAAACCGGAGGGTTTTGAAATTTCCTTGGTTATTTGGTTAATATTGCCGTAATTAAATGCTTTTACAAACCCTATAAAATGAATTAAGCCATGAAGAACGATAATTAACGCTAGCAGGTATTTAAGCATGATTTATTTTTTATTTTTATTAAAATCTAGTTACGAATAGGTCAATCTGACATTGCATTACTCCCATATAGCAAATCCTTTAGCATTATTTCTTTTACTTTTTCAGGTTCTTCAAAAATGTGTCTATGAGTGGAATGATCAAAAGTGTAGAAAACCTTAACAGTGGCTTGTAGCTTTTTGACATATTCTTTTTGCAAAATGATGGATACCGTATATTCATAAATGCTACCAAAAAAATAGACTGGAATTTCTAACTTTGGTATTTTAGTAATAAGGTTGGGTGTAAGCATTTCCTTCCAAAGTGTGCTTATCCCCGAATTAAATTTACCTGCCCGCATTTTGTATTTCTCTTGCAAGTTGTACCCTTTATGCATTAAAGAGGGTAAAAAGTTACCGTTGAACACCGAGTGCATGTTATGTTTTTTTCCAATACCAAGATTGTGCATGGCCTTAATACGCGATTTCAGATAGGCATTTGGGATGCTATCTGTTACGGGCTCCTTCTCCAGTTTTGGTTGCATGGTTTTATTTCCTTTTTATGATATTGTGCAAGCATATAGGAATATGCAAGTCGCTCCGATTGCAACTGATTTGACATTTGGGCTACTCTAATATAGGCAGGAGAATTTTCAGGAGGTTTTCCGGCCACCTGTATGCCAATAAAGCTTCCGCCAGAATGCCCCATCAGGTAAATCTTTTCTTTATGGAACCGTTTACATAAGTATTTTGTCACCTCAGATGCATCAGCTACCATTTGCTCCAATGTTATGGATGTAGGAGAGGTACCGGAGTGATATGAGATTCGTGAACAACGTTGTTCCCACCAAACTACAGTAAAATAATCTTCAAGTCCAGTGGGGTATTTTTTGCTAAGGAAGTATTCCGGCATACCCCCATGAAGGAGAAGCAACACAGGATGTGTATCATCTTTGCTTTTTATAAACATTCCTTGTTTTACACCATTGATGGTAAGAAAGGACTTTTCTGAAATATTTCCTTTGATTATATTTCCGTTTTCATTAAAAAAAGGTTTTGGCTTACCAGGGCTGTATGCCATTAATACGACTGCTATCAATATAAATCCTGATATAAATAACAAAATCATTCCTAGTGCCACTATTTTTATTAATCCATTCATTGTAGTATTTTTTGCTTTTTGGTTGATAGTATCTTCAGTTTTATTTGTGTATACTAATTGAATGTTTTTTATTTTATTTTTCAGGTTGTAACAAACCAATCCACCGGGCGTCTTAAGGAAACTGGTTCAGGATAATTTTTTACATATCCTACCCGTAAAATAAATTGAATGGTATCTCTTATCCCAATGGAATGGTTCACCAATAGATTGGTCGGTGATTCTTCCAATATCTGTGTCATCGGATGTATAGCAATGCCTTTCTCCCGAACTTTTAAAAATAGCCGTTGCATGCGCTTTCCTGTTTCTAATAAGGTGGTAACCGCGTTATCTTTACTGGTAATCAATAACCATCCTGCTGATTGCGATACCTGCTTGATCACCAGGTCAATATTCTTATCTCGGAAACTTTTTTTCATCACACTAGCTTTGTCATAAAAATTTCGGACTACCCAACCCGGTATGCCTTCTATTTCCATGCTTGCAGTGGTAAGCCCGTCTCTATGTTTTTCTGCGTCTTTGCTTGAAAACCTAATCCATTCAGACAATTCTTTTTCCGCATCATCGCGATAGGATTGTATTTTGTTTGCTTCAATAGTTTGTTCGTTTAAGTAATCATGTTCCTTTGATCCAACTGGTATATAATGGAAGAAATCGGGATCTTCCTTGAATAAATAATTGACATCGTTTTTTTTCAGTAAATCATTCAAATAGTTGGAACGTACGGTGCGGCGATTTTTTATTTTATCAAGAATAAAGGCAGGTGCGTTGGCTGCTTGGCTGAGTTTCACATCCACAATATTTTCTTCTTGATTGGTCGAAGCCAAAAGTTCGAATTGACAATTATAGCTGGCATTACTTGCTGCATATTCCAGATTCTGAATAAAGGTACCAATAGATAGTATAGTTTCCCTTTGGGTTGGATCAACGGCAGGAAGCCATTTACTTTTGTCGTTACAGATTATCCAATGGTATGGTTCGATGTATTTTATAAACCAAGGTTGTGTATTGTGTCCACTTGGTGCAAGAGAAGCCAGATACAAAATTTCTCTTTCGTCTGGTTTTAATGGAATCATACCAAAGGGATGATGCTTAATATTATTTCGTTCAAAATTATTTTTATCGCTTAAAAGGTAATACGTTACTCCTGCTACAACAACCGAACCAGCAGCAATAAATATAAATTGTCTTCTTTTCATATATTTTAGTTTCTCATGAAAATATTTCAGGGTATCATTCCTTAATTTCTAATATTATTTCCGGTCCATTGTTATGTATTTTTTCTTTCTCTCTTTTTCTAAAAAAACCTCTGAGTAAAAAGTTGTGCTGCAGTGCTTCAAGGTTCTCATCTAATTTTTTGCTGCTTGTCTCCAGGTTTAAAATTGTCTTTTTCATGGAGGAGGCAGTCTGTGCATCATTTAATAATAGACCAGTTACATTGTCTTTTCGATCTAGTTTTTCGCTCACCTCCTTTAAATTGGTTGTAAAATGAGCAACTGCATCTGATGATCTTTCTAATTGTGTTAGCATTCTCCTGACATTATGATAAATAGCTGTATCGGTTACTAAATCATTGATAGAATTGCCGGGTTGGTTTATTTTGCCCACAAAGCTCTCAAGATCAGATAAAACCATCTTACTTGTTAGAGAAACTGTTTTAAAATTGGAAACTGTTGCCTGTAGATTGTCCACCGTGCTATTAAGTTTGTTTGCCATAGCCGGATCGTTTAATAAGGTGGCCAATACTCCATTTCCACTATCAATTTTTTTACTGATGCTTTTAAAATCCTTTGTTATTTCCAACAGGTTTTTATTATTTTCCTGCAAAGTGACCATCATATCATCTGTACCCGATGCATTCGCAACATTGATAAAATCATTTTCTTCTATTTGGGGTATGGTGGCATCTCCATCGTAAATAATCACGATCTTGTTACCAATTAAACCGTCAGAACCAATTTTCGCCATTGAGTTTTTGTGGATATAAGGTTGAGCTTCCCTCTCTACACTCATCGTTACTTGTACCTGAGAGGTTCCATGAAAACTGATCTCCTTCACGGTACCAATTTTCACTCCAGAAAACCAGACGTTTCCTCCTTTTTGTAATCCGTTAACGTCATCAAATAGCGCATTAATTGTGATAGTTCTTACAAAGGTTTTTTTCTGTCCGCCTAAGGTGAATATGGTAACGACTAAGATTGCCAGACCGATTAGTATAAATAATCCAACGACAACAGGACGGTTTTTATTTGTAGTGCTCATTTTGTATTGATGAAATTGTAATTGTAAAAAATCTTTGTTTCTGTATTTTCCGCATTAAATATGGCATCGAAAGTTCCGGGTATTAAAAATTTGCCATCTACAATCATGGTTACTTTATCCGCAGTAGTCTTGGCACAGGTAAGGTCGTGGGTAATAATGATTGAACTTGCCTTATATTGCTGTTGTACTTTAACAATGAGGTTATTTATGTCAATACACGTAATTGGATCAAGACCAGAAGTGGGTTCATCATAAAGCATAATTTCTGGCTTCATAATAAGGGTACGTGCAATACCAATACGTTTGCGTTGTCCCCCCGAAAGTTCAGTAGGCATTTGATTAATTGTTTGCGATAACCCTACATCGTCAAGCACCGCTTCGATTGCTGTATTTACCTCTTTGGGGTTTAAATTTCGTTTGTTTCTTACCAAAGGAAATGCAAGGTTTTCTCTTACACTCATGCTATCGTACAAGGCGCTGCTCTGAAAAGAAAATCCGATTTTTAATCGCAATGCCTGTAATACCTTCCCACTTAATTTTTCTATTTCGTGCCCAAGAACTTTTACGGTTCCGCTATCCGGCTTTAGTAATCCTGAAATAATTTTTATTAATACAGATTTTCCACTGCCCGAACGGCCAAGTACTGCAATATTTTCTCCTCGTAAAACTTCAAGATCAATCCCATTGAGTACAACATTGTCTTCAAATGCCTTTTTTAAACCCTTTATTGAAATTACGGTGCTGCTATCATCAATATGTTGATCCTCTTTTTCCATATTTATCTATTAGAAATTTATTTTTATCTTATTGCATTCACAACTTGAACAATAATCATCTCCTCAACAAAAATCATAAACATAGCAATGACAACCGCTGCGTTTGCGGCCATACCTACGCCTTTTGTACCGTTTTTTGCGTAGTAACCCTGATAGCAACCCGCTACACCAATGGTAAATCCAAAACAGGTTGCTTTAAAAAGAGAAGAAATAATATCGAGAAATGAAATGGTCTTAAAGGCACTGTTAATGAAGGCAGGGAAACTTGTTAATTCATTCTGATGAATATTGAGATAAGACCCTAACATCCCAACAAGGCCTGTATAAATTACCAATATGGGAATCATGAGCGTTGTAGCTGTTATACGGGTAACTACCAGAAATTTGAAGGGGTTGGTACCGGATACATCCATAGCATCAATCTGTTCTGTTACCTTCATAGATCCTAGCTCTGCTCCTATATTGGACCCAACTTTACCCGCGGCGATTAATGCAGTAACCAAAGGAGCCAAGGCTCTGATGACAGCAATGGATATTAAGGAGGGCAGCCATGAAGTAGCTCCAAAATCAGATAATGAAGGCCGGGATTGTTTGGTAAAAACCAGTCCTGTAATAAAACCGGTTAACGTAATTAAGGGCAAAGATTTGTAACCAACCTGATAACATTGATTTATAAGTTCTTTGAACTCAAAAGGAGGGGAAAATACTTCTTTGAAATATTGAGCAATGAATTTATAAACGTTATAGATGGCGATAAAGTATGCATCGGTTTTTTTCGAAATCAGATGCTTTTTCTTTTTTAAGGGTTCAATATTTTCAGCATCCAAATTCATTGCTAATTTTTTACCTGATTAATTTATTAAAACGTTTATGGATTTTAGGGAATAAATAATCACTATTTTTATTATCACATAAAAAAGACCTCGTTATTGCTGCAACAGAACAAAAGGAAATTGCAAACGCTTATTTTAAGCCTGCCATTGGTTTCATTTTCTGATAGTATTTCAAAGCTATTGTTTCCCTTTTATATCTTAATAAAATGTGTGAATCCTGTAAGTTATTAAGTAAATAGTATAATTCTTAACCGTTTACAACAACAAGAAAAAACGAAAAATATCTCAGATATGCAAATGAAAATTGACTGGAGTTTCTTATCATTTTTCTTTTGTAAAATGAATCAAATACTCCAGTCCTATCCTGTGTTTTCATGGTTTTTCCTGGTATTATTATTTTGATTCTCTCTTTTTCCTTCTTTATTTTTCTCCCTTTAGTACTTCTAACAATAGCTGCGCCGCCTCCTCTGAAGAGCCGGGATTTTGGCCTGTTATCAGCAAACCATCTTGTTTTACGTAAGACGCCCAATCATCGCCTTTGGAGTAATGCGCACCATTTTTCTTAAGCTCATCTTCTAATAAAAATGGTACTACGTTGGTTAAATCAACTGCTTCCTCCTCGGTATTTGAAAATCCTGTGACGTGTTTGCCCTTTACAAGAGGTTCTCCGTTTACGGATTTCACATTTACCAATGCTGCCGGTGCATGACACACAAAAGCGATTGGTTTTTGTTCATTATAAAACGACTCTATTAATTCGATAGAAGTTTTATCTGTTGCTAAATCCCATAGAGGTCCATGACCGCCTGGATAAAAGACCGCATCATAATCTTCCTGATGTATATCGCTAAGCTTTAATGTATGAGCTACTTTATCAATTAAGGCATTGTCTTTGTAAAATCTTTCTGTGGAAGCAGTTTGATTATCCGGCATTTCGCTTGTGGGATCAACCGGCGGTTGTCCTCCTTTTGGTGAAGCAATGGTTATCTGTGCTCCGCTATCTGCCAAAATATAGTAGGGTGCTGCAAATTCTTCAATCCAAAAACCAGTTTTTTTTCCTGTACTGCCAAGGTCACTATGAGATGTTAAAACCATTAATACTTTCATTTCAATTTATTTTTTTAGTTATTATCAAATTTTCACAATCATTTTCCCTTTATTTTTTCCTTCAAATAAATCGAGAAAAGCCTGAGGGATGTTATCGAATCCTTCCACAATGGTTTCGGAAAAGGTTAATTTATCCGCGCTTAACCATTTAGTAAGTTGTTTGGTGGCCTGTGGGAATTTTTCTGAAAAGTCACCAATGATAAAACCTCTCATGGTAGCGCTTTTAGTGAGGATTAGCGGCTGTAATCTTGGTCCTATGGGCACTTCCGTTTTGTTATAAAGAGAAATGGCTCCACAAACAATCAATCTTGCGTATTTATTAATGTTTGCCAAAACAGCATCAGAAATTTCGCCTCCTACATTGTCAAAGTAGATATCTACTCCCTGAGGACAGGCGCTTTTTATGTCTGCTTTCAAGTCTTTAGTAGTGTTATAATTAATGGCTTCATCAAATTTAAACTTTGATATAAGCAATGCTGCTTTTTCATCAGAACCCGTTATGCCAACCACCCTGCAACCAAGTAATTTGCCTATCTGACCTACAACAGTACCTACGGCTCCGCCTGCTCCAGACACAACAATAGTTTCTCCTTCCTTTGGCACTCCTATTTCCGTCAAGCCTAAATAGGCTGTGAGCCCCGTCATACCTAAAATGCCTAAATAGCTTGATAATTTGGCTATACTTCCATCTACTTTTTGCAGGTTCTTTCCATTGGAAGTTTGATATTCTTTCCATTCCAGATTCCCTGTAACATAATCTCCATTTTTAAACCCCTCCTGTTTGCTTTCGGTTACTTCGGCTATTATCCCCGATTGTATAGGTTTATTCAGTTCAAATGGAGGAACATAAGATTTAGTATCATTCATTCTTCCCCGTAAATAGGGATCAACAGAAACGTAAACGGTTTTTAGTAAAATCTCACCGTCTTTGATTGATGGAACTTCTTCACTTGTAAGTTTAAAATCATCCAGGGTGGGTTTGCCTTTTGGTCGTTTGTCCAATAGTATTACTTCGTTCATTTTTATTTAATTTTTTTAAAAGATTTCGGCTTCAATATGATGCCTGATTCAACTAAAATTGCCTTTTTTTTTCTCCAAATTGTTATATCAAAAAGGTAGGTAAAGTTCTGTAAATAGGGAGGTTTTTATGTTACACAATTCCTGAAATGGTTATATATATCTCACATTTTAACGTACACATTTCAGAGTGGATAACTATTTCATGTGGACCAGGTTTATTTTGAAAAATATCTTCCCTTACTCATTGGCTGATAATTTTCCCGTCTTCCATGGTGATGGTTCTTTGGGTGTTCGCTGCAAAATCCAGATCGTGGGTGACAATCAATAAAGACTGCTTATATTCTTCTGCTAACTCTTTGAAAATATGGTATACAACATCACCATTATGTTTATCAAGGTTGCCTGTAGGTTCATCACCCATAATAATCAGCGGGTCATTAATTAAGGCTCTTGCAATAGCCACCCGCTGTTTTTGACCTCCGCTTAGCTGATTTGGATATTTTAAGGCCTCCTTTTCTATCTCCAGAATTTTTAGTTTGTCAAAAGCATTATGTTCTATTTCTTTAGCTGTGAGCTTTCCAAATTTTAGTCCTGGCAGCATTACGTTTTGCAGGTTGTTGAATTCATTGAGCAGGTAATGAAATTGAAATACGAAACCGATTTTTTCATTTCTTATCCTTGCCAATTCTGCGTCCTTTTTATTGTTCATCAGGATGCCATCAAGCATCAGATTTCCTTCATATTTCGTATCCATAGTAGATAATATGTAGAGCAGAGTAGATTTCCCACAACCTGATTTCCCTACAACAGAAACAAATTCCCCTTTTTTTATGGAAAAGCTTACATCTGTCAGCACCTTTACGGTAATGGGATCATGAAATGACTTGCAAATACCTACTGCTTCTATGACTGTCTTTTCCATTGCTATTTCCCTCTGATTATATCCACCGGATCTATCTTGCTTGCTTTTTTTGAAGGGAAATAGCCCGCTAAATAGGTGGTAATGATGGAAAAGACAGCCCCAATTAAATAAAATTTTGGATTATAGTTAATGGGGTATGTTTTTACGGTGGGTAAAGAAGGTGTATTGAAGGGGATTTCACCAATCAATGCAGAGAGTCCAAATCCAAGAAGCAGTCCAAGTGCGCCACCAACAATACCAATGGTTAGGGCAATGGTGATGAATATAGCATTTACATCTTTTCCTGAAAAACCGGTTGCTTTCAGAATGGCAATGGAATCCATTTTTTCATAGATCATCATGTTGAGGATATTGTATATTCCGAAGCCGGCAACAATGAGTAGGGTTATCCCTACAGCATAGGAAATCAGGGTACGCACGGAACTGCCGGTTTCAAATTGTGCATTTGCCGTTTGTATATCTATAGCCGTTGTTTGGAATAAAGTGCTGTATCTTTTTGCAAGGGCGGGCGCCTGCGTTATATCGTATAATTTTATTTGAATATCGGTGACATAGCTTTTCGGTTCTCCAAGCATTTTTTGAGTGGTTGCAAGGGTCGTATAGCTTTGTACTTTATCCAATTCATCTACTCCTGATTGGAAAAAGCCAACTACTTTTAAAGGGAAACGGATCCCTGTGCTCGTTGTTATTTCAATATTGTCGCCCAATTGTACCAGCATTTTTTTGCTGGCTCCTATGCCTAGAATAATACTGTTGGGCGTATTTTTTAAATCAATGGTTTTACCTTCTACTACATAGTCCTGAAAGGTAAAGAGTCTGTTCTCTGCATCCACATCTATACCGTTGATAATACCAGTTAAGTTAATATTACCCACATTATAAAAAATAGGGACTGTGTTTTTTGGGGCAACGCCACGTACATTCGGATCTTTCTGCAGCGCATTTATGATGGCTGCGCTATTCCGAATCCCAAGCAATTCATTTTTTGGTTTTATATGGCTAACAAAATGATAAGCGCCGGGGTAGGCGGTAGATTTTGCAATAGGTTGAATAGGGGAAGGTAATATTTCATTGTAGAGTCTTATATGGGGGGTACGGTTTAGGATCAAATTATCCAGCAGGTCGTTTAAACCTGCCATAAAACTTAGCAAGGTGATAAACATGGTAATGCTGAAGGTAACCCCAAAAGCTGCAACCAGTGTTTGCTTTAGTCTTGCCTTAAGCAGGGCTACTGAAATCTTTGTGATGAGTTTGATTTTCATTGTTCAGAGATAATGAGTTCTTCCTTCGCATCTATGCCAGAGAGTATTTCTACCATCTGATAATCCTTCAAACCCGTTTTTACATTTAGGCGCTTACCCGATTTGTTTACCACAATAGAATCATTTAGCAGGTAATTTCTTGGGATAAGCAGGGCATTTTTTTTTGTGCTGATTACCACATTGGCTTCAAAGGAAATATTCGGATATAATGCCTTTGGGGGTCTTACAAATTCTGCTTCAATGGTAAAGGTTTTGCTTTGTATATTCATAATGGGATTGATTTTGGTTACCAAAGCATCAAAAACAGAATCCCGATAACTATTCAATACGACCAATACATTCATCCCCAACTGAATGGAGACAATATCATATTCGTCAATCTGCATTTCAAGGATATATTTTTCATCGTCGCCTATAATAGCTATAGGTATTTGCGGGGTAACGATTTCTCCTCTTGCAAGGTTCATTTTAAATACTTTTCCTTTTACTTTACTTTTCACCAGATAGTCATCTGTATTTTTATTGCTGATCGACAAGTTATTTTGGGCTTGTTTGGATAGATATGCCAATTGTCTCTCAAGTTCTTTCAGGGTTTCCTTTGCAGAGGCATAGTTATTTTTTGCTTTTTCTAAGGCAAGTTCTCTTTGTTCTAATTCCACTTTTGATCCAATCCCTTGCGCCCATAGATTTTTTTGTCTTTTAAGCAGGGAAGCATCGTTCTCCATTTGATTTTTTGTTAGGTCTACAAAGGATTTCGCTTCTTCTATTTTTCCTCGATTGACATGCAAGTCATTGAAATCTGCCGATAGTCTTGCATTGTCTGACTGCAATTGTTGGGCATCATTTATAATGGAAATGATGGGCGAACCCATTGCTACTGTTGCTCCTTCATCTGCAATTATATCCTTTACAATACCGCTGACTGTAGCAAAAACCTCGTATTGATTCCTGCTAATAATAATCCCCGATGCATACACAGACTCTGTGATGGATTGACGCACAGGACTTATGCTCTCCTGCTTAGATTGACAGGCGCCGATTATAATCAATGAAAGCAGAAAAGTACTTTTCATCTGTTTTTTCAGCGCTCTAATGCCGTTCATAAAATTTCGCTTTAACCTCTTTACAATTTTTATAATCGTCTGTCATATTTGATCAATTGGTACTATTCAAAGGCAGGATTCAAATTTGCGTATTTTTATTTTTATTCTAAAATAGTATTCTATCGGATTAATATTCTAAACATGCAGTCATCATTTTTTTAAATACCTTATTCAACATTGAACGATGCTGATATTAATCTTGTGGAGTAATTGATATTTTTTATCCCTTGTAGTGCCATTTTATTATTCATTTCGTGTTAGAAACTCCGGTACTTTACCCAATTTTGAACTATTAAAATATTTCCCATCTATTACGCCTTTTTCAAAAACTCTATTGATTATTTTAAAAAAGCTTTATTAGATATTTTAAATCCTATTTATCAGTTTCAATTACTTCGGCAGTTTTACCATTCATCATTAGCTTAGCCATTGAATTGGGCATTCCTATCACTTGTTCGAGCTTGATTGTTGGAGGCATAGCCAATACATTCGGATCTGTAAAAATATCGATAATAGCAGGGCCATCATGATTAAAACCATTTCGCAATGCTTGTGCTAAGTCTTTAGGTTCTTTAGCTTCGCAGGCTGCGATATTCATGACTCCGGCCAGTTTTGCAAAATCCGGGTTTACCATATCGGTTTGCTTTGGTATTGGTGTTCAAACCCCATTTATGATGAAATGCTATTCCAATTATTTTTCCATAAAACGTTAATCCATTTTTTTCAGGTATTTATACAATTCGCTATCGGTTGAAATAAAAATGGATGTTTTTCCATCAAAGGTTTTCTCAAATGTTTCCATTGATTTCAAAAAACCATAAAGGCTTCTCGATTGACTCGATTGATCGTAAGCTTTTGCATAAATGGAGGCAGCGGTGGCATCTGCCTTACCTTTAATCATTTCAGCATCTCTAAATGCCAGGGATTGTATATTCTTAAGCTCTCTTTCCTTCTCACCATTAATCCGTGAGGCTTCTCCCTGACCTTCTGAGCGGAATTTATCAGCGATACGGAAACGTTCGCTTTTCATTCGCTCATACACCTGATCCTGTACTTCCTGCACATAATTGATTCGTTTAAATCTGAAATCCAGTATCTTAATTCCGAGGTCCGCCGTTTGTTTATTCGCTGATTCCAATATCATTTGCTGGATCTTATCCCGACCTACAAAAATCTTTGCCAGCGAATCACCAACAATTTCAGTATCGGATGATTCCGGGATTCTGTTACTAGTGCGTACAGCCTCTTCGATATCATTATTTGCTATAAAATCTCTGGTTTCCCCATCCAGAATATCATCTATACGTGATTGTGCACCCCGTTCATTCGTCAGCCGCTTAAAAAATTGAAGCGGGTCTGTGATTTGCCATCTTGCATAGGTATCTACAAAAATGAATTTTTTGTCCTTGGTTGGTACTTGGTTTGGATCACCATTCCATTCCATATAACGCCTCTCAAAATAATTAGCAACTTGTAAAAAAGGTAGCTTGAAGTACATCCCGGGCTTGACAATAGCCTTACCCACAGGCCTTCCAAACTGAGTAATTACCACCTGATCCTTTTCCTGTACAATAAAAACACTACTGTTTAAACCTATCAGGATAATAATGACTAATATTCCAATTACAATTGATTTAGTTTTCATTGTTTTCTGTTTTTTTATTCATCTGCATTTGTAATAACGGCAATACATTGTTGCCTTTTTGGTCTGTTATGATTACGTTCCCGATTTCGGGTATCACTTTTGACATTGTTTCAAGGTAAATCCTTCTTTTTGTTACCTCAGGCGCCTTAACAAACTCATTATACAAAGCCGTGAATCTGGCAGCCTCCCCATCCGCATTATTTATACGTTCGGTAGCATATCCTTCAGCCTGTTGAATGGTTTCTTCCGCTTGACCTCTTGCTTTTGGTATTACTTTGTTGTATTCTGATTTTGCCCGATTAATCAATGTTTCTTTTTCTTGCTGGGCTTCATTCACGGCATTGAAGGCTGCTTTTACCGGCTCTGGTGGATTTACATCCTGAAGCACCACCTGATCTATTTTGATGCCCATTGAATACTCCCTGCATATTTGCTGAATGAGTTCCTGTAACTTACTTCCTATTTCCGTTCGGCCAACAGTCAATACTTCATTTACGGTTCGATCACCCACAATTTGTCTCATCGCAGCCTCAGAGATAATACGGAGCGTGCTCTGAGGGTTTCTTACTTTGAATAGATTCTTATATGCATCATCTATTCTGTATTGTACAACCCACTGCACCTCTGCAAGATTAAGGTCTCCGGTAAGCATCAGTGATTCATCTTTTGCACTTGATGATTCGCTGTATTCAGTGTTTATTCCGGCTCGGACTGTCCGGAAACCAAATTCCTGTTTTTGTTGCCTTTCTACGGGGACTTTATAAACGTCCTCAGCGAATGGAATTTTGAAGTTCAATCCCGGTTCTACTTGTCGCACATATTTCCCAAATCGAGTAATAACACCTACTTCTTCAGTGCTTATCTGGAAAATTGATGCCCACAAAATGATCACCAAAAGAAGTAATGTGACAATAAGTTTCCAGTACTCAAGTATTTTTCCTAATGACGGGGGTAAATTTAGATTTGCTATTTTCATTTTTATTTATTTTTAAAATGTAAGGTTATTTCCTTGCATTCTTTGTCAAACTCATCCATTTTGGCGCATATTCTGCTTGTAATATTTACCGGTTTCTTCTTCAAAAATTACTTTTTCGCCATGATATTCTTCCTTTATTATTAAGGCGGATACGAAATGTATCTTAAGAATGTTGAGAAGAGAACACGGATTGTTTTACGGTTCTGAGGTTTTAACTGGAAAATTAAAAACTTTGTATGTATCCAAAACAAATGACCTGCCATATAAATTGAATGCTCCAAAAGTGGCAATTCTATTTTTTTAATAATTTTTTATGAAAATATCGTTTCCAAGATCAATCATCCTCTGTGCTTATACTATATCCATTTTAATGTCCATAAAATGTAAATCCTTATTCAAATAATTGCGAGGTTCTGATTTTGTAAAGCTTTCGCCGATTAAAGGCGGTTGATCATATTTCAGAATCTCATTAGGGATTTCCTAATAACAGGTTTTATATATTTGCCGTTCTTGCAATGTATAATAATATTGCTTTTACCCAAACCATCTTTTTTGTTTGAAAAGTGAATATTGAACAGATAGAATGATCGTTATTCTCCTTAGATATATCAATTAAGTGAGATGGTTAATGATCTGTGCAAATGCCTGAGTTCTCTATTTTTTCATTTCTTTATAATGTTATTTCCATGTTTTCCAGAGTTAGATAAATGTATAATCAGCTACGATTTTACTCCTTGCCATTCCGCAATGTGAACCTTTAGCGGTGGAGGTATAATACATTCAATTCAGAGAAATATATTGAACAAGTGAGTTGGCATTTTCGGTCAATGTAAGTAATATGCGCTTTTTCTTGACTTGCTGTTTCCAAATATCTTTTCTTATTTAATGCCGCAAAATAGCAACCAAGATATAAGATAGGAGGTTTTATCCTTGACTTTCTATTAAAAGTTGTTTCACCTCAATCGTTATTTCCATTGTAATTTGCGATTTGACGGAATTGGATATCAAACACGCATCTTCTGCTTTTTTAAGAATGCGCATCGCCTTATTTCTGTATAGTTCATTGTGTATGACAACGGTGGGCTCAAGGATGATTTCGCTCATCATCAATTTGCCTTCCACCAATTCCAGTTTACCTTTTGCTACACAGCGGAAACTTGTGAATTCCAATGTGGAATTTTCTGCTATGGCCAAAAAAGTGGTCATTAGGCATCCGCTGATGGCGGCTACAAATAAATGTTCCGGTGACCATATTCCTTCTATCCCTTTTGGAAATTCAGGTGGCGTAGCTACTTCAATACAAATACCATTGTGTTTGTTCAGTTCAGGAGAACATATTATGCCCTTACGATTGTTCTCCCAATTTATATCAACATTATAATAGTGAGATTTCATTATTTTTTGATTAAAAGGTGAGGGTGCATTTTTATGATTTCAATTTCTAAACGATTGGATTGTTTAAATTTGGAGAAAATACCAGACCTAATCATACCGTTATTTTTTACGAATTTCATGATGATGGCTCCGGTATGCTGGAATAAAATCTCCATATTTATTATATCTTATTCTTTTATATGGATACTGTCAATTAAGTTTTGTTTCTATTATTTTTTAATGATTTTTCATCCGTCCAAAAATAGTTTCTAAAGAAGTTGTAAGTTTATCAATGGCACCTGATACGGCTGATTCAACTGTATCATCCTGACAGGAAACGGCAATGGGCTGTCTGCCTTCAATTCTTGCTTCCAGTAAACATAGAATATTATTTAATCCCTCTTTTTTTCCATTTTCATCTGAGAGGTGTACTTCTATTCTGCTAATATTAGGTTCAAACCTTTCTAGTTCTTCCGCTATTAAGGTAGTAAAATGATTCTGATCCTTTTCATCCCCTTTTATTGTCTTATCCGTATTAAATTGAATGGTCATACTTATTTATTTTGATTGAAATTTTAATTTATCCTTGATTTTCTTCCAGGTCGTTGTGATTATCTCCTCCCAAACTGTAATAGTTGTTTTCTTCATCCTCACTGCCTTTCCTTTCTTTTCTGTCATCCAGTTCTGAGCCTGGAACATCCAAATCATCCCCTGACATATCCTCCTTAAAGTCTTTTTCGTTCAATGATTCTTCTTTTTCATTGGGTGCTTTTCTTTTTGAAGGATTTTCGGGGTTTACATCTGTTTCGTTTTTGCTTTTATTGTATATGTCTTCGGAAGGTGGATATTGAGGTAGTTTTGAATGTTCCGGTTGTTCTTGCTCTTTTTCTGTCATAGAAACTCTATGTGTATTTGCATATTGATTTACCAATACTTTTAAAGACTGATAATAATCTTCCATGTTTTTGCCATTTACCTGATCATTTTCTGAATGATTCTCTGGCATTTCCATTAGGAATTTTGTTAGTTCAGGAAACTCTTCATGAATCTTGTTAGTAATATTCAGGATATCGTGTTCCAATTTGTTCTTTGTTTTCATTTGATAATCAGATTTTTTGTCTAAGAGATATAAAGTATTTTAGAAATCAATGGTTAATTCGTTATTAACATGCCATATTCCGCGTGTTTTCCAGGCAATGCGTTCTGCCTCCTCTTTTTGATTCCATGAAAATACGGTTCCAGAAAGGATAGCTCTTTTTCCGGAAACACGCACTCTTATATCACACTCATCCAATGTCCAGCTCCTTTCGATAGTATCTTCACTGTCATTTTCCTCCTTCTCATGAAGAAGTACTGGATTAAATTGTTTAGTTACATTCTGGTTGTCACTAAAATACTTTACATTAATTTTTACTGCCTTTCTCTGATAGTTCCTTTGAAGTTGATTTTCTAATGTGGTCGAATCATTGTCAACTTTAATTGTTTCTGTCTTTGTAGGATCCTGACGATTTGATTTCAAGGCCGTAAATGCCTGATTCATTGTCTCTTCACTGTATTTCATGATTAATTTTGGCATAGGTTTTTCAAGATTATCAAGCTGATTCTCAATTACCATGAGTTGTTCTGGAAGCTCTTTAGTTTCCGTTTTGTGGTCAAAAATGTTTGATACTTTCTCCATAGAGAACATACTATCTTCAGATAGGATGTTAATTATCGGTTTATTTAATTCTGGCTCCCATGGCATGGGATTTTGTAAACCAGATTGCTTTTTTGAAAAAGGTTTCATTAGAAAATGGTTGTTACAGTAATTGAAATATATCAACTGCATAAAGGTACCGCCATTCTAAAAATTGAGTATTGTATAGTTATTCTAAGAAGTTACATCATTCCCACATTTCTTTCCTTGATGAGGAAAGTGGTTTGAAATGTGAAAAGGTTCATTATGATTCAATATATTTTATTAGTTTTTACTTTTTCAACAATCTGAATACCATAATTTTTCAGTCAGCCAAGTTGTTTTTGCTTTTTAGCACATCCAATAGCATAATTTGTTTTACTCTGTCAGGTTCCTCAAAAAGGGGACTATGAGCTGATTGTTTAAAACTGTAGAATCCTTTTATGGGTGCATTTATTTCTTTAAGATATTCCTTTGATAATGTGTAGGATACTGTATAGTCATAAATTCCTGAAAAAAAATAGACAGGAATCTCCAATTCGGGCACTTGTGTCATCAGCTTTGTTGATAGCATATCTTTCCAAAGTGGGTGTACGCCAGAATGAGCCTTAGCTTTCCAAAAATTGTATTTTTCTCTTAAGGTGTACTCCTTGAAGGTTAGGGACGGGAGAAAAATTTCTCTAAATACCGACCTGATATTGTGTGTTGTTCCGACCCCAAGGCTGTGCATAGCATTATCCCTTAATTTGAGGTATTCGTCAGATGTACCCTTTATAACGGGAGCATCTTCTAGTTTTTTTGCCATTTTTTTATTCCCTTTCAATCTATATTGCCTGAGCATATATTCATGTGCAAGTTGCTCTGATTTAAGTTGATCTGACATTTGAGACAGGCCAATATAGGCATGGTACAATTCAGGTGCTTTAGCTGCCGTGTGTATACCAATATAGCTTCCACCCGAATGACCCATCAGGTAAATTTTGTTTTTGCCGAAGCGGGTGCATAAATAATTCGTCACTTCTATAGCATCGGCTACCAATTGCTTTAATGTTACTGATTCAGGGGCTATATTAGAATGGTAGGAAAGTCCTGAGCCACGTTGTTCCCACCATACTACGGTAAAATAGTCTTCAAGTCCGGTAGGATATTTCTGATTAAGATAATAAAGAGGTATACCTCCGTGCAGAATGAGTAAAACAGGATTCGTTTTATCTTTACTTTTAATAAACATTCCTAGTTTTACATTATTGATAGTAATAAATATTTTTTCAGAAATACTGCCAGCTATCTGATTTCCGGATTCGTCCCGAAAAGGTGCTGATTTGCCTGGACTGTATATCCATAATACAATAGTAAGTATGAAAATAACTGCAAAAAGTATGGAGATTAGAACTACTGCCATTTTTTTAAATTTGAATTTTTTCATTTAAATTGATTTAATTCTTCAATACAACTTTTCAGAATAGCCTTATTACCCATGTGTAAGAAATAAATTACGGGTAGTTAACCCGCCACGTTCAGCGAAAACTATATAGAGCATTAGAAAAATCCCATCAATTATACCAGCAAACCAAAACGTAACAGGAAAGTTCTTAACAAAGCCCATGTAGCTATAAAATTGGATAATATAAAATCGTCTTCCAATGATGAGGCAGCCAACATTAAATGCGTATCGTGTGATGTGGAAAGCAGATAATAACTGCAGGTAAGCAAAACAGATAAAAAAGGAACCAGGAAATATGGAGAAAAAAGGGTCTTTTGGCGGAGCTTCAATTTTACGTCCGGTACCAATTGCAAAAAATACATAAAACCGGAAACAGTATCCCAGATACCAATTAAGAGAAATGTTATCGCCAGAGGTTTTAATGTTTTATCTTTCATAAAAGCAAAAATTACTAAGAAGAACCTGGCAGTTAAATAAATGGATATTATTCAGTTATCAGTACTTCCTTTATAGGCTTTCTGTAGGAGTACGGCATTTTTTCAGAGGCACCAATCCAGATAAGTAAGCGTGGTTGCCCGTCATTTTTTAATGCTAAGTTTTCAATTATGATAAATAAATTTGTGAAAATAGTATATGTTTAGTGAAGAACATAGCCAAATTGAAGATAAGAAGAGTAAACAGGATAATTATACGTCTTTGCGGCAGCGTATCATCTAAAATATTTAGAGAACTTGCGCAGGTATTAAAGTTGAAGTTGTTCATTGTATATCCCATTTTAATGTCCATCATAACAGGTGTAATACTCAGATATAGGAGCAAGTATGCAAATACGATTGCAAACTGTCCTATTAACTTTATTTAAAATATTCGGAATTCTAGTCGCTAACTTCAGATGGCTGTTTACTATAATTTCCGTTAGCTTATTCTAAAACGTAAACGAGATACCCGCGCCAACTGAGAAATAGTTTAAATCAATAGCAGTGTTATTAGTATTTGTTTTTAAATCTCTTGAAAGAGCTCTGTACCTAAGTCCAGGTATAAAATTCAAGTGCTTACCTATTGGCACCATCAGGCCAGCGTCGATTTGCCATCCCAAGCCATGTCCTGAATCACCTATGATATCACCATCGATATTTTCTATTTCTATATGATTATAGGTAGCGCCGCCTCCGATAATCATTTGGATATCCGAGGATTTTGATAGCGGGTGTATAAACTGCAAGCCTACATTATAACCGGTCTCTTCAAAATCGTTATTGTTACCAGTAAAGGACTTGTCTGCGGAAAATTTATTCCAACTCCATCCTGCATAAGCTCCGAGGTATGGCAAAACTCTGTAACCAATTGTTCCTTCCATGCCAAAACCTGTTTTTAAGTCAGTATTTCCTATGTTTTTAGTTGGGATGTTTAGACCGGGTCTAAAGGTAAGACTCCATTTTTTTTGTGCTGATGCAAAATTGGAATAGAGAGAGAAGGCTATACCCAAAGCCAATATAGTTGCTAACTTTCGCATCCAAAATATGCGATATATATATTTTTTCATAACGATTGGTTTTATAGCTATGTAAACGTAAAATTATTTAAAAGAAGTTATGCAAAATATGATAAAAATCATTTTTTATTAAGATTTTACACCTCTTATTTGATTTCTTTTTAGATAAAAAAATTATTGTTTAGTTTACAATAAACTGTATTTTGGATATACTAATTCAAATTGAAATGGCATCCTGAGGGTCTTATGTTTACATTTTTTTATAGGTTGGTAAGAGTGCTGAATTTAGGATTTTTTCGAAATTTGGAAGTGGGTAATCTTTACCCAATAACATCTTACTGCTGATGGTGGTTGTCGGCGTGTTCATAATTTATATTTCGTTACGGAGTGCAAAATTATTTTACATAATTTATTACTTCGAAGACCTTGAGGGGGTAATGTCCTTGTAAGGAAGCGTCGCAAGAAAGCATTTTAGCCTTGCGCAAGATTCCTAGAATGTTTTTCGACTACAAATTATTTTGAAGGTCACATCAGGGGCTCAACGTTCTGTAAAGATGATCTCATTTGAAAGGCTCTTTGGGTGGATGCAATATCTTTATGCTATTCGTATACCTATATTCCTGCACTAATTATTTTGTAATGTCAATCGTTCGCTTAGCCTTAGCACTTTGTATGGCTGCATCTAAAATTTCCATAACTATCATATTGTTTTCCAACGAGGATAAATCAAACGGCTGAAGGGCTATTTCCTTTTTAATGACGGCTGCAAAGAGCGAGAAAGGGTCATTAAATGGAGCTTTTCTTTCATTTAGTTTATAGGATGTTTCTTTAAAGCCGTCATAGCCTTCCCCAATTCGTACCCGCAGGTCGTGGCGATTATCAGCATAAATCACCCCTTTTAGGCCATAAATTTCCATATCTTTCCTTCCTATCGGCCAATCCCAGGAGGCTTGTACAATCGCATTGGTATTTGCATATGTTAAAATGATGGTTGCATCATCGTCTACTTTTGGATTATTTTCAGGTTGTAGCTGTTGTGTTACAGCAGTTACAGAAACTGGTTTTTCGCCTTTCATTAGCCAGGTCATAAGGTTAATCCCATAGCAACCAAAATCTGTTATAGCCCCTCCTCCATTTAGATCGGGGTCAGTTAACCATTCTAAAAATTCTTTGTTAACCCCAATTTTTTTCGGGCCTTTGTGTCCATCTCTTATTATAACTTTTCTTATAGCTCCTATAGAATCCTTTTCTACTAAATTATAAGCCTCCTGATTAGTGGGATACCAGGTCGTTTCGTAATTGGTAAGCAGGTGGATATTATATTTTTTTGAAAGAGCTTCCATTTTTTTGGCATGTTCAAGATTTACTGCCAAAGGTTTTTCAACCATGACATGAATACCTAAAGGGGCAGCTTTTTCTACAACTTCCAGATGTTCATAGATAGTACCAAATGCAGAAACCGCTTCCGGATGTGTGGCTTCAATCATTTCATCCATGGTATTATATACCATTTTCATAGAATAACCATGTTGTTTGGCATAACGTTCAGCGAGTTCTTTATTTGCTTCTACAATCCCTACAATTTTTATATCTCCTTTCTTTTCACTGTCAAATATCCAGTGAACATGAGTATGGGTAAGTCCGATCACGCCAATTCTTAGCAGTTTATTTTGAGCCATCAAATGGACGGTGGAAAATATAGAAAGGAATAGCAACCATGTTTTATGTTTCATACAAGATTATTTTATTGACATTTTTTCTATCTTCCATTATTTATTTGAGCATTGTTCGAAAGCAATGTTTTTACAGGAGTATTTTTTTATTTTTGAAGGTAGGAATTATAGTCGATAACTATCCGTATACCTGCTTATTTATTGGATATAATCAAAGCAGTGGTTTATTTGCTTTTGATTGGCTCAAAATTAAATGTATAATTTTATTTCCTTTTGTGAAGGGGGTATTTCCCCTCGCCGCAGCCTCATGTTTTAAAAAAACCGGCTTCCTTTTCTCTATTTCTATTCAAGGCCGCTACGCCTTCTGCGGTATATCCTGCCGGGTTCATTAGATGTTGAAAGGTAAAAATTGCCCAAAAGTGGTAAATACATCAAATTTCGCATTTTCTCTTATCATTTCCCTTGTAGCGGTGGTACTTCCGTTCCGCCATTTTTTTTTATCATGTTGTTACCTGTATTTTGAAGACTAGCGTGCTGCACGTTGATTCAATAGGTTTTTTATAGTAAAAGGATCCCCTCCTTCTTGATTTATATGCTTTATTCTATGGTACTTTACCCGAGATAAACGATAAAAATCTTTGCTATTGATGTACTCCAAGGAAATATTTTGGTGGTAATGTTTTTGTAAAACGCTATTATTTATACAGGGTAATCGTTTGCAGGATGATAAAGTGTGCTGCAGGTAAATGGGAACTAATTGTTCCCAGGTAGAAAATAGATGTATTACAATTGAATAAGTTCAAAAATTACCATTTTTCTTGGATCGTTTAATTGCGTTAGCAACTTTGATTTAAGGTCATCGATTAGCTGAAAAAAATGGGAACTAAAAATACACACTTACAAGTCCCTTACAATTATGAAAACCAGCACGAATGAGAATTAAGGAATTTCATCACACAAAGGCGGAACAGGTTTGGTGAAATGAAAATGCCAAAAAATGAGGTTAACTAAAATAAGGAATAGATGAAACAATACCGGATCAATCGAATGTTTAATGCTCAAAGCAACAACTGCTTTGATGTGGCTATCGATCACGGATTTTTTAATGAATATGGCTTTTTACAGGGTATTGAAAATATGAAAAAAGTCATTGAAACCATAGTAGCGGCTAATCCTGATGCGGTACAGCTTACCACAGGGCAGGCGCATTACCTGCAGCACATACCTGGCAAAGGAAAGCCTGCATTGGTTTTGCGCACCGATGTGGCCAATGTGTATGGCTCCGCATTATTTACTGATTCCTTTTCGCTTATGCTCGAAGATTGTGTAGAACAGGCGTTGCGATTGGATGCAGCATGCATGTGTGTGAATCTTTTTCAAATTCCGGGTGCGCCAGAGGTAACAAGGCAATGTATTGTAAATATATTGAAACTAAAACCTCTAAGCGATAGGTATGGTTTGCCTATGATGGTAGAACCATTGGTATTCCGGCCCAATCAGGAAAAAGGTGGGTACATGGTAAATGGCGACCTGAAAAAAATATTGCCACTCGTAAGGCAGGCTGCGGAATTGGGTGCCGATATTATAAAAAGTGACCCCTGTGATGAGATATTGGAATATCACAAAGTGGTGGCTATAGCAGGACAAATTCCGGTATTGGTTAGGGGCGGTGGACGAGCTGCCGATGAAGAAATATTAAAAAGAACGGAAATATTGATGCAACAAGGTGTTAGAGGTATTGTATATGGACGTAATGTGATACAACATGAAAATCCAACAGGAATCACAAAAGCGCTGATGGCTATCGTGCATGAAAATGCAAGTGCTGAATCAGCCTTTGAATTACTCCATACAAATTAAATGATTGCATTATTACAAGGAAGGTATAAGCAGTAATTGAAGCATAAATTATGAACGTAGTAAAGGTAGGAATAATAGGGGGTGGCCTCATGGGTAAAGAATTAGCGAGTGCCTTAGGCCGGTGGTTTGTGCTCAATGACTATCCTGTACAGCCTGTGCTTACCGCGGTATGCGATCTCAATGAGCAAGTGCTGTTGTGGTACCGCCGTATTCCAGGCGTTGTTCTGCTAACCACACAGGTTGATGAACTCCTTGCTTCTGATGTGGATGTAGTGTATGTAGCTGTGCCCCACCACCTGCACGATGAAATATATACCAAGGTACTGCGGGCTGGTAAAGACCTGCTGGCCGAAAAGCCCTTTGGCATTGATTTGGCAGCCGCTGTACGCATTGCGGCTGTGGTGGCCGAAACAGGTCGCTTTGTTCGTTGTAGTTCCGAGTTCCCGTTTTTGCCCGGAGCACAGGCAGTTGTAAAAGTATGGCAACAGGGAGGCTTTGGCAAGTTGCTGCATATACATAGCGGCTTTCACCACAGCAGCGACCTTGATCCCACCAAGCAAATTAACTGGAAACGGCAGGTCGCTTTTTGCGGAACGATAGGCGTAATGGGTGACCTTGGTATGCACGCCGTACATGTGCCCTTTCGGCTAGGTCTGCTGCCCGATACCGTGTATGCACAGTTGCAAAAAATTTACCATGAGCGGCCGGATGGGAAGGGAGGCATGGCAGCCTGTGATACCTGGGACAATGCATTGCTGCATTGTAGCACAATCGTAGATGGTTTAACCGTACCAATGACCATAGAAACCAAGCGCATGGCGCCTACCGAAACCAATACCTGGTTTATTGAAATTACGGGTACGGATGGCGGTGTAAAATACAGCACTAAATATCCCAAAAGTTTACAAGTGTTCCGGCGTGGAAAAGAACAGGAGTGGGCAACTACCGATCTTGGGTTTGCTTCTGTTTTTCCCACCATTACCGGGGGCATTTTCGAGCCAGGTTTCCCCGATTGCTTTTTGCAAATGCTGGCCGCCTACTTTGCAGAAAGAGCAGGGGAGTTGAACGACCGCTTTGGTTGTGCAAAGGTGGAAGAAGCCCTCCTGAGCCACCGGCTATTTGCTGCTGCATTGCAGTCGCACCACACCCAACAAGCTACCCATGTGTAATCTATAAAATGCCTGCCAATGAAACGAACTCAAATTAACCGCGGCTATCACAGGGCGGTATCTTTTTTTTCACAGCAAGGATGGGCACTGCTTCCTCATTTCAGGTGGGATATTACCGACTTTGGTTTGGCCGATTTTGAGCATTACGGGCTTGTATTGATCAACCTTGCCGAGGAGCCGGAGTATTGTGAAAAGCTTATGTATGCCGAGCAAAATCAGCAAACGCCTGCACATTATCACTTGCAAAAAAAGGAAGATATTATTTGCCGAAGTGGCAAATTGTCTATACAACTGTGGCCGGCGGGCAATACCATGGTTGCAGAAGGTGTGGTACTGGCTAAACTTAATGGAAGCCTTGTAGAAATAACAGGTGGAGATATCCTGTTGCTTCAGGCAGGGGAAAGAATCACTTTACTTCCCGGTGTTTGGCATGCTTTTTGGCCCAATAGCCCTCAATGTATTATAGGGGAAGTATCTACTGCCAACAATGATGCTCAGGATAATTTTTTTGATAATCCGGACATAGGGCGTTTTCCGCATATTGAAGAAGATGAACCGGCTGCCATTACCCTGTTGAGCGAAAAGGTGTAAAATATGGAAAGAAATGGGATACTCTCGGCAGGTAATTTTATAATAGATGCCGTAAAAATAATAGATGGCTGGCCTCAACAGGAAGCGCTTGCAGATATTGATAATGAAAGCTATGCCAATGGTGGCGGGGCCTACAACCTGCTCATAGATCTGGCAAAATTACAGGCCGGTATCCCTCTTTACGCGGCCGGCCTTTTGGGTGCAGATGCCTTTGGCGACCGGGTGTTGCTCGACCTTCAACAGCATGGTATTGATATCCGCCAAATGCATCAAACGGTTGATGCAGCTACCTCTTATACCGATGTGATGACGGTAGGGCATAATGGTAAACGTACTTTTTTTCACCAACGTGGTGCCAACGCCCTGCTTGCTGCAAAGCATATTGATTTGAAATTACAACAACCCCGTATATTTTACCTTGCTTATCTGATGTTGCTCAACGGGCTCGATACCATTGATGCTGCTGGCCGCACCGGTGCATCATACCTGCTGCAGGAGGCACAGCAGGCAGGTTGTATTACCGCAACAGATCTGGTAAGTGTAAGCCATCCGCAGTGCCGGCAAATAGTAGGAGCATCCTTACCTTTCACCGACGTACTTTTTTTAAATGAGTATGAAGGGTCACAGTTAACGGGCGTGCAAACTTTGCAAGATGAGCAGATAAATGCAAAGGGTTTTGAAGAGGCCGCTACCCATTTGTTGCAGCAAGGTGTACAACGTTGGGTAGTGTTGCACCACCCGCATGCAGCGCTGGCGGCAGGTGCCGATGGCAGCCGCTACTGGCATGCATCGGTAAACATGCCAGCCGAAAAAATAGCAGGTTGTGTAGGTGCAGGTGACGCATTCGCTGCCGGGATTCTATATGGGTTACACAAGAACCAACCCATGCCTGCTTGCCTCACATGGGGCGTTTGTGCCGCCGCCGCAAGCCTGCAGCATCCCACTAGTTCAGATGGGGTAATGCCTCTTCAGGCTTGCCTGCAATTAGGGGAACAATTTGGTTTCCGGCCCTTGCCATTTTAAATAAGGAAAAATTATGCTGAAACAAAGTGTTTATTGCGCCATTTTCTCTTTGCTGCTGTGCGGTAATCTATCTGCGTTTGCACAAGATGTTCGTTACGAACAGGCATTCAGCCAAAGAGCAGACTTATTACTACAATACACTGCTTCCTTTTATCCCCAAAGCCGTCCCGGTTATCCTCCTGGTTATGATGGTAATTTGTCTGATTTTGGTAAATACAACTATCCGTTATTTATTGCCTGGCTCCAAAAGGAAGCTAACGATACCTTCAAAGGGGAGATTTTTGAAAAAAGAATGCGGATCTATGCAGACGCTCCTACTTTTCATTTTAATCTGGTAGGCTTGCCCCGCATCTTATATGGGTATCCGGAAAATAAAGTAGTTCAAGCTACGGAAAAAGCTTTTTTGCAGCGGGTATGGGAGCGCCACGACAGCTACAATGCATTTACAGCAGAGGGTACCGAAAATCATATTGCCATGAGCAAAACTTCGGCTTACCTCTATGCACAACTTGCTTTGGAAAAATACCCTGCGGAGTTTCCCGACGCAAAAGCCCGGCTTGATAGTATGGCACAATGGATCAGGTACTGGTCAAAGCGCATTTATTACACGGGTACCGGTGAGTTTAACGCTGCCATTTACCAAACCTACAATATTATAGGCTGGCTGAATGTGTACGACTTTGCGCATGACGCCATGATAAAGGGAGCTGCCCGGGCAGTGCTTGATTATTATGCTTCCGAAATGGCGTTGAACATTCAGCAGTGCCTGCCCGGTGGAAGCGATATGCGGGGTCAGGGTATCGTGAAAAGTTTGCAGGGCAGTTATGCTTATCTGGCCTGGTTATGGTTTGGCGATAGCCCCGCGGAACCACTTACTGCGGCCCACCTCGATCAGGGGCGCTCTACCAATGAAATAATACAATCTGTGCATGCTGCCACAAGTACATACCGACCTCCGCTTGCGGCAGTAGCACTGGCCTGCAAACTGGTAAGCTTGCCAGCAAGCTATGTGGGCAGCAAGCCGGCCTACCTGCTCAATGATCCTTCCCTTATCAAGCAAACCTTATATTTAGACAGCAGCTTTTCTCTGGGAGCCGGCTACTTTCCTTATGGTGGATGGGGTTCAGGCAATAATCAAATCATTACCTGGAAATTCATTAGCAGGGTGGCACCCGGCCCCGGTAAATCGGCACAGTATGCTTCAGGTATTGGGCTGGTTCCTCCCCTCGACAGGCAGCACCTTGGGGGGAGTAAGCGTTCCCCTTTCGATCAGGTAGTACATCATAAAAATGTGCTGGTACATATGACCAAGTTGCCAGACAATGGGGAAAAAATTGCAGCTTCGGTGGACGCTATTTACAATGAGTGGCGCCAACGGTGGGCACTTGACTTTGGAAAAAGGTTTCCCGGCAACAACTATAAATCTCAAAATAACCCGATTAAGTTTCAGGCAATGGATTTAGAACATAACCGAACTTTTTTTACTTGCTCCAACAGTGGCGACCTGTACTGTTGGTATCAGCAAGGTGTGCTGTTTGTAGCTATGGAGCAAACCCTCTTGGCTGTTCGGCCCATTGGTTCGCCAACGATGGGTCCCATACAATATAGTATAGATAGCTCCATGCTGTTTGCAGAAGTAGCTGCTCCTGTGGGCAAACTTTGCGGATTTGTAATGGAAGTGGCCAACAGAAATAAATACTCCTCTTTGAAGGATTTTGAAAATGACATGCTGGAGCATATAAAACTCACTTATCCCCGTTTTCTCAAAAAGGATTATCTGATATATAAAAGCCTGACGGGCGATCAGCTTAATGTACAATATCAGGAGTGGGGAACTTTTACCGAACCCATGTTCGATTTTGGCTATGGGGTTACCACACCTACCCATATTCCTACGGCTCCTCCTTTTATGATGCCACAATGGCCAAAAGGCAAAGGGCATGGTAAAGTTGCTTTGTGGTGGATAAACGGGAAAAATGTAAATACCCACGATTTGTGGCCTGTATACGAAGGGCCTCATTTTTCGGTAAAAAATGGAGTGCTAAAGTTGATGGCAGAAAAAATGTATTATGAAGTAGACTATACTGGCGATTTTCCTGTATTTAAAAAATAGAACAAGGTTATAGCCATTTGGAAGAGTTACTGATTTTTTTCCATAATGATTTTTGAGACCGCAGGAATCATTATTTTATGTAAGCCTCATAAGCAGCAGTGCAAAAGATCAATAATGGATTGAGTAGAATACATATATGTAAAGCAGTCGATAGCCTGTGTACTAAAAATAATTTTATGAAATCCCAATAGACTTGCCTAAATGCAGCACGAAAATTAGGGAACCTGCATGCCAACAGGCAGGTTCCATCACTGAATCAGGCGGGACTGGTTTTACAATAAAAACCAGTTGACTTTAGCCAGCGCACTAAAAAATTAATACATGAAGAATACAATACTTTTTTCCCAGTGCCTGGCTGCTTTAGCAGGAGCAATGCTGCTGCAATGCTGCCAACAAAAAACACCTGCCGAAAAATCAACTCCTATAAGTCTTTTTCATGCCGGATCACTGCTTACCATAGACGCCTGGGGTGGGGCCATTACGTCTTTCAAACTGGCAGGCGATTCTGTAAACCCTTTTACCTGGGCGTTACAATCGGCCGATATGCCTCTCAACAACCAAAAGGGTGCGCCATTTAAAGGTCATTTTTTATGCCTTGGCAGATGGGGTGCTCCTACCGAAGGGGAAATGACGCAAGGTATCCCTCATAATGGGGAGGCGGGCAATATTGCCTGGAAGGTGGACAGTACTTCTGTTCCGGGAGTACTGATTATGGGTGTGTCTGCACCGTTGGATGGTATATCGGCCGAACGAAAGGTGGAATGGATAGGCAACGAGGCCGTATGGAAAGCGACAGAAACCGTACAAAGCACGCTTACTGTCGCAAGGCCTTTTAATATGGTGCAGCATGCTACCATCGGGTATCCCTTTTTGGATACAGCTACCAGGGTTTACACCAATGCTACCGATGGATTTTTGCAGGCCTTTAGCTACCCTAACCCACAGCGTTATGCCTATAAATGGCCTGATGCTTATTTGGATAGCACATTAAATACAGCAGATTTACGTAGCACTTACACCGCCCAAAGCTATGTAAGTACCCATGTTTTTGCCGACAGTATTGGTTGGATCGTAGCTGTGCAACCAGCTACTGGTCTTTGCCTCGGTTATATCTGGCATACCAGAGAGTATCCATGGGTTAATATCTGGCATGAGGTAAAAGAGGGCAAGCCATGGGCGAAAGGACTGGAGTTCGGCACTACTGGTATTGGCCGCTCTTATCAGGATCTGATGGCTATTGATTCCCGGTTTATGCAAAGGCCCTCTTTTTTTATGCTCGATGCCGGAGAGCGTATTTCCAAATCTTACCACTGTTTTTTAACCCGCCTGCCCTCCCAAATGAAAACAGTGGATGTGCTGCGGATAAATAGTAGTGGCATAAACCTTATTGATACCGATAAAGCCATTACCCATAAGGTTCTTTTTTAATGTCTTAATATAAATGATATGTTTGATAAGGTTTTCCGATATTGCTTTGTAGTGGTGTTGTATGCGCTTGGTTTACAAAGCAGCAGTCTATTGGCACAGCAGGATATGCAACGTTTTAGGCCTATAGGCAAGTCAGACATGCCCGTAGGTGCCTATTACTACCCCGAACATTGGTCACTGCAACAGTGGGAGCGCGACCTTCAGCGGATGGCTTCCCTTGGTTTCAGCTTCACACATTTTGCTGAATTTGCCTGGGCGGCGCTTGAACCCGAAGAAGGTAAATATAATTTTGGCTGGCTGGATAGCTGTGTAAATATGGCTTCAAAGTATGGCCTTAAAGTAATCATGTGTACCCCTTCGCCGTGTCCGCCGGCATGGCTTACTCAAAAGCACCCCGATGTACTTGTAGTGGGTGATGATGGTATTACTGTACAACATGGTATGCGGTTAAATGCCAATGGCAGCAACCCGGTTTATCAGCAGTATGTAGATAAAATAATACGTCAAATGGTGGCCCGTTATGGCAACCATCCGGCGGTATGGGGCTGGCAATTGGACAATGAGCCTCATTTTCAAGGACTGTATGATTATTCTGCATTTGCACAGGCCGATTTTAAGCGATGGCTGCAAGCAAAGTATGGCAATATTGACAGCCTCAATAAAGCGTGGGGCGCCGCTTTTTGGAGCCTGACGTACAACAGCTTTGCGCAGGTGCGTATTCCCAATGCAAAGGAAAGTTTTTCGAACCCGCATGGGCTGCTGGATTTTCAGCGATACAATGCAGATGCCCTGGCCGCAGGACTTCGTTTTCAGGCACAATTGCTACGCAAAAATATTTCGTCTGCACAATGGATTACCACCAACTATGCCTATTATAAATTTTTACCATCGGTTGATTTGTTCCGCAATAAAAATGACCTTGATTTTGCATCGCATACCATGTACTTGCTGAGTACTTTTTTAAATGGACCCAAAGGCGATCCGGGCTTCAGGTTGGGCAGCGGTATGGAGCTTGCTTTCAGTGCGGAAATGGCTCGCAGTATTAATGGCTTCACAGGCATTATGGAGCTGCAACCCGGGCAGATAAACTGGGGGCAATATAATGCTTTGCCACTACCGGGTGCAGTGCGCATGTGGATATGGCACAGCTTTGGGTTAGGGGATGCCTTTGTATGTACCTACCGTTTTCGGCAACCTCTTTATGGTAGCGAGCAGTTTCACAAGGGTATTATGGAAACCGATGGCATAACTGTTGCACCGGGCGGGCAGGAGTATGTAAAGGCTATACAGGAAATAAATGCGCTTACC
Organism: Chitinophagales bacterium; assembly: GCA_038209595.1. Lineage (GTDB taxonomy): Bacteria > Bacteroidota > Bacteroidia > Chitinophagales > Chitinophagaceae > Phnomibacter. Next base: position 139 of record JBBQXO010000043.1, on the reverse strand, counting down.
CCGGCACGAAACACCCGGGAACCGGAGGCTGTAACGGGGCGGCGCGCTGCTTTTTTATGGAAACAAGAAAACCTGCTGAGTATGGAAGGAAGCAAGCATACTAATAGCTGGGATACCTGGCAACACTATTACACCTATT